>CACYAW010000019.1 GCA_902772455.1 uncultured Bacteroidales bacterium | reverse complement strand
GCGGTCAATCATTACCTTACTACGACAAAGGTAATGAAAACCGTGTGGCGATGAGAGTTTGTCGAATAAACTTTCATCGCCACAAAGTTAGGGCCGACAGTAAGATAGCGTATTACTTGAAGAGGAAGAGGTCGTTGATGGACTTCTTGATATTGACATGCTTGATGGCATGAGCAAACATCTTATCCACGCTCAGCACTCTCACCTTGGAACAGCGGTCGGTATCGTAGGGGATGCTGTCGCTGACCACCAGCTCGTCGAGGCCGCTGGCCATCACGCGCTTGCTGGCGGGGTCACTCATCACGGCATGGGAAATATAGGCGCGAACGCTGCGGGCACCGTTCTCCTTCATCAGCGAGGCGGCCTTGCAGATGGTGCCTGCGGTATCGACCATGTCGTCGATGAGGATGACGTCCTTGTCCTGCACGTCGCCGATGATGGTCATCGACTCAACCACGTTGGCCTGCTGGCGGTGCTTGTGGCACAGCACGAGCGGGGCATTGAAGTATTTGGCATATGAATTGGCACGCTTGGCGCCGCCCACATCGGGCGAGGCGATCACGAGGTTCTCGAGGTTGAGGCTGGCGATGTCAGGAACAAACATCGTCGAGGCATAGAGGTGATCCACGGGAATGTCAAAGAAACCCTGAATCTGGTCGGCATGCAGGTCCATAGTGATCAGGCGGTCGATGCCCGCGGCAATCAACAGGTTGGCGACAAGCTTGGCAGCGATAGAGACACGAGGCTTGTCCTTGCGGTCCTGACGTGCCCACCCGAAGTAGGGAATCACGGCGATCACCGACTGGGCCGACGCGCGCTTGGCAGCGTCAATCATCAGCAGCAGTTCCATCAGGTTCTCACTGGCGTTGAAGGTGGATTGCACGAGATAGACCTCGGCGCCACGCACCGGTTCCTCGTAACTCACTTCAAACTCACCGTCGGCAAAATGCAGGATTTTGATTTTGCCCAGTTCCACACCCAGTTGTTCAGCAATCTTCAGGGCAACATAACGTGAATTAGTGCCCGAGAATATTTTCATTTCAGCCATAACGTTTGAGATAAGATTATTTAGGTTTATCTATCGGCAAAGGTAATCATTTTTCCGACAACTTGAGCAACTTTTGCTCAACATTTGACAACTTTTTTTGCTCTCAGGCTGCAGGCCTCATTCTATCAATGGTTTTAGGGCCAAAATTATCGCATTGTGGGGCTCGATGTGAATGGGCACCAAGGTGTCGTTTTCCAGCGTTATCACGGCGGTCTCGTGAGTCATCAGATTGATGCGGTGGCAGGTGCCGTAGGCCATTTGAGCACAGTCCAGGGCATGCTGGGGGATGAGAACGGATGTATCCACTGCATCGTTGCCAAAATTAACGACGATAAGGACCATCTCTCCGTTGCTATGACGCAAATAGGCATATTGACGACTGGGATTGAGTTTGTCTTGGTTGGCATACATCAGATCAAAGAATTGGCCACATGAAAGCGCTTTTTCGCTGTTGCACAGGCGCAGCAGTTGACGATAAATGCCACGCAAGCGACGTTCGGCAGGCGTGAGTTTTCCCTTGTGCCAGCGGCGCAGGGTGGGAACGCTCCAGTAGTCGAAGATTGTAGTGCGCCCGTCATAGCCGCTGTAGCCCTCGGCATCGGCGGCGGGCTCGCCCAGTTCCTGCCCGGCATAGAGCATGAACGGACCCCTTGACATCGTGGCGCTGACAACCAGCGCGGGCAGTGCCTTGAAGGCGTCGCCCAGGAACTGCCGTGAGGCAATGCGCTGCTCGTCGTGGTTCTCAAGAAAGTTGAGCATGTTGCCGCCGATGCCCTCGACCGTCTGCCAGCACCGTGTCAATTCACTGGCAGACCATCCGTTGCACAGGATGCCGCGCAAGGTGTCGTAGAGGGTGACCTTGTCGTACAGGTAATCAAATCCGCCGTCAAAAATGTAACTGCGGTAGAGTGCCACGTCATAGATCTCGGCAATAAAGATGATGGACGGGTTGATTTCCTTGATCTGCTTGATTGCCCAGTGCCAGAATGCGACCGGCACCATGTGTGCCATGTCGCAGCGGAAACCGTCCACACCTTTTGCAGTCCAAAACTTGAGGATGTCGAGCATCTTCAGCCAGGTGGACGGCACGGGGTCGAAATGGGTGCTGCCGTTCCACGGGTCAATGCCGTAATTGAGTTTTACCGTTTCAAACCAGTCGTCGCGATGGGGCGAGGCCGTGTAGCAGTCGTTGCCCGTGGCACGGGCAGGGAACTCGCGGTAGGCATCGTCGCCATGCCCCAAGTCCACACCCTGCGGCGCAAACTCCTGGCCGGTAATGTAGAAGAAGTTGTTCTTGGGATCAAAGAACATCGTGGGGTTGTCGTCTTCGCCCAGGTCCCTGACTCCTACGGGCTTCACATCGCTCTCATATTCCCTGGCCACATGGTTGGGCACGAAATCGATGATGGCTTTGAGTCCTGTTTGATGGGTGCGCTCAATCAGGGACTCAAACTCGGCCATACGGTCCTTGACCTTTACCGCCAAGTCGGGGCAAACGTCATAATAATCGCGGATGGCGTACGGTGAGCCGGCCTTCCCTTTAACCACGTGGGGATTGCAGGGTTTGATGCCCTGGCGTGTGTAGCGGGTAGCTGTGGCATGCTCGAGCATGCCGGTGTACCACACATGGGTAGCTCCCAGTGATTTGATGGAGCGCAACACGATCTCGTTGATGTCATTCATCTTTCCCACGCCGTTCTGCCTGATGCTGCCATGGGCAACACAATGTTCGTTGCAGTTGGTGAACCATCGCGGCATCAACTGATAGATAATCATCTTTTTCTTCTCTTCCATGGTGCAAAGATAGTGTTTTTTAGAGATTTTGGAGTACCTTTGCAGCACATTAATATAAAAGACCAGTAAGATTATGATTTCATTTGAGAGCGATTACAATAACGGTTGCCATGAGGCAATCCTGAAGCGACTGATGGAAACCAACGGCGAACGGGAGACGGGCTACGGCCTTGACGGCTACTGTCAAGCGGCAAAAGAGAAGATACGTGCTGCTTGTGGCAAACCCGAGGCCGATGTCTTCTTTCTGGTGGGCGGTACACAGACCAATGCAACCGTGATCGATGCAATGCTGCACTCTTATCAAGGCGTGCTCTCAGTCGAGACGGGGCACATCAACGTCCATGAGTCGGGCGCTATCGAAGCCAGCGGACACAAAGTGCTCACACTGCCTTCACATGACGGTAAAATGGATGCTGGCGAATTGGCGCAATGGCTCCATGATTTCTATGCTGACCCGACCTATGACCACATGGTCTTCCCTGGAATCGTTTACATCACTTTTGCCACCGAGATGGGCAGTATCTATACCCTTGATGAACTGATTGCCATCAGCGACATCTGCAAGCGTTACAACCTGCCGCTGTTCATCGATGGGGCACGGTTGGGCTACGGCTTGATGGCCGAGGGCTGCGACATCACGCTGCAACAGCTTGCCGACCTGTGTGATGTGTTTTATATTGGTGGCACCAAGTGCGGAGCCTATTGCGGTGAGGCGGTTGTGTTCCCCAATCCCGACGCTCCCGCTCCTGACCATTTCTTCACCATCGTGAAGCAGCACGGTGCCTTGATGGCCAAAGGGCGCCTGTTGGGCATACAGTTCGACGTGCTGATGCAGGATGGCCTGTATTTCAAGATTGCCCGTCATGCCGTCGAGCAGGCTATGCGCTTGCGCGATGCCTTTGTCAGGAAGGGCTATAAGATGTACAGCAATTCTCCTACCAACCAGCAGTTTGTGCTGCTCGATAAGGCAACGATTGAGCGTTTGGAAAAGGATTTTGTCTTCGAACAGTGGTATCCTGTGGGTGATATGATGAATTGCCGCTTTGTCACCAGTTGGGCAACTCAACCTGGTGACGTGGATGCCCTCATCGCCGCCCTGTAAGAGGGCTATTTTTCAAAAAAACTCAAGAAACAGAGTTCCCAACTCTATACTTTTTTGTAATTTTGCGCGTTTTTTAGATAGAGGAAATGGCAGTGATCTTGAACATAGAGACTTCAACTGAGGTGTGCTCGGTGGCTTTGACCAGCGAGGGGCAGGTGCTGGACCATCGTGAGAACTACGAGGGCCAGAACCATGCCACGCTCTTGAGTCAGTATGTCAAAGATATGCTGGATTATGCTCGGTCGCGTGAGATGAAAATCGAAGCGATTGCCGTGAGCATCGGTCCAGGCTCCTACACGGGCTTGCGCATTGGCCTTAGCGAAGCGAAGGGCTTAGCCTTTGGCTTGAATGTGCCGCTCATTGGGGTTAACACGTTGCAACTGATGACAGTAAGCACAATGTTCAACCATTTCATCGAGGAGGATAAGGTGCTGTATGTGCCCATGATTGATGCCCGACGCATGGAGGTCTATACCGCTGTCTATACGCCTGGGCTGGAAGCCGTCTTGGAACCCCAAGCGATGATTTTGGACGAGCATTCGTTTGAAGATCTATTGCAACAGGGAAACACGCTGGTGCTGATGGGTAACGGTAGTGACAAAGCACGCCAGGTGCTCAATCATGAGCAGGTGAGGTTCGTCTCGGGCATCAAGCCCGTAGCGGTCGAGATGATGGCCCTTGCCGAGAAAGCATGGCGAGAGCAATCCTTTATCGATGTGGCCTACAGCACGCCGCTCTATCTCAAAGAATTCCAGGCCACAAAGCCTAAAAATCCCGTACTCAACCTCTAAAAATTGAGTCTGGATTTTAATAAATGTGACTTTTATAGTATTTTTGCCGATTATGTTGACCTATAATTCACAACTCAAGAAACTGGTGTTGCCCGAGTATGGCCGCAATATCCAGCAGATGGTTGACCATTGCCTGACGATTGAGGACAGGGCCGAACGCACACGTTGTGCCTTCACGATCGTCCAGAACATGGCGAATATTTTCCCCCAGCTGCGTGCCGAGACCGATTACCAGCACAAGCTGTGGGACCACCTGATGATCATGAGCGGGTTTCAGTTGGATGTGGACTTCCCCTTTGACGACATCATCAGGGAAGAGAGCCTTGATACCAAGCCCATCCCCATCCAGTATGAGCTGGAACCGATTCAGTACCGCCACTATGGCAAGAACATCGAGCGTATGATTGAACGTGCCGCGTCCTACCCCGAGGGCGAGGAGCGTGACGCTCTTGTCATGTTGCTGGCCAACCACATGAAGAAGCTCATCTTCCAGATCAATAATGAGGATGTGGAGGATGCCAAGATTTTCAAGGATCTGGAGCGTTACAGCCATGGTGCCATCAGGTTGGATCCCGCGACGCACCATTTGCATGAATACCAGATTGTGAAACCGGCACAGCCAACAGGCAAGAAGAAAAAGAAGAAATAACACTTTTTAGACGATCAACTAATGATCACCAGGGAAGAACTCATAGTCATCGGACGCTTCAACAAGCCGCATGGCGTGGCTGGCGAGATATCGGCAACATTGCTTGTCGATGATGCTCTGTTGCGTAAACTCCCCTGTGTGGTGGCACAGATGGACGGCATTTTTGTCCCCTTCTTTATCAATTCACTCCGCCCCAAGGCTGCAGAAACTGTACTGCTCGTGATAGACGGCATCACCACTGCTCAGCAAGCGGCCCGGCTGGTGAACCATGACCTGTATGCCTTGAAGCGAGACTGCCTCCAGCACGATCATGACGATGATGACCCTGATGGTTATCCGCTGGATTATTTCATCGGTTTCGCACTCCAAGACAGTGATGGAAACTGTGTGGGTAATATCGTCGATGTCAACGAGCAGACCGAGAACGCCCTGTTTATTGTCGAGAACGGTGATCAGGAACTGATGGTTCCCGCTGTTGATGACCTGATTGTAGAGTTTGATACCGATAAGAAAGTGATGGTCATGGAACTGCCTGAAGGCATCCTGGACCTTAACCCATAGACTATGCAACGAATGATGACGCAACGCATATCACAACTTATCCTGACATTAACGGTGCTTGTGGCATCGGTGTGGGCACCACAGCTTAATGCTAAGGACCACCTGGATGACATCTATGACATGTCGCTTGACGAGAATCTGATGACCCCAGAGATAAAGAACGACAAGCAGGCCGACAGAATTCAGGAATTCCAGTACAACATGGCTGTGGCGTTCAAGAAATCCAACTATGAAGTGGAGGTCATGCGTGACGATGAGGTGATCGTCATCACTATTCCCGCGAGCCAATTGTTTGATCCCAATGACACGGTACTGAACAAGTTGGGACAGGAACAGCTCAAGCCCTTCTTGCGGATGCTGAAGAATCCGGGCTTCTACAAGATGCTGCTGGTGATGCACAGCGACAACACGGGCAGTTCTCAATACACGATTAACCTGACGCGGCAGCGTGTCAATGCCATCTTTGACTGGATTGACGAAAACGCTAGTGTGGACTACGTGGTGCCTTATGCCCTGGGCGATACCGATCCCCTGGTGGACAACTATTCGGTGGAGAACCGCAAGACCAACCGCAGGCTGGAAATCTTCCTGGTGCCCGAGCACACGATGCTGCAACAGGCCAAGAAAGGACGCATCAACATCAGCCAAATGGGTAAAGACTAAAAAAAACTAACAACTTAGAACAAAAATAAAATGGCAAAAGAACTTAAAGATTTAACTAAGAGAGCCGATAACTACTCTCAATGGTATAACGAACTGGTTGTGAAGGCTGATCTCGCCGAACAGTCCGCAGTGCGTGGCTGCATGGTCATCAAGCCCTATGGCTACGCCATTTGGGAAAAGATGCAGCGCCAGCTCGATGACATGTTCAAGGCAACGGGCGTGCAGAACGCTTATTTCCCCTTGCTTATTCCCAAGTCGTTCCTCAGCCGCGAGGCCGATCATGTCGAGGGCTTTGCTAAGGAATGTGCCGTTGTCACCCACTATCGCCTGATGAATGATCCGGGTGGTAAGGGTGTTGTCGTTGACCCCTCGGCACGTCTTGAAGAGGAATTGGTGATCCGTCCCACCAGCGAGACCATCATTTGGAACACATACCGTAACTGGATTAACAGCTACCGTGACCTGCCTTTGCTCATCAACCAGTGGGCCAACGTATTCCGTTGGGAGATGCGCACCCGCATGTTCCTGCGCACCGCCGAATTCCTGTGGCAAGAGGGCCATACCGCTCACGCCACAAAGGAGGAAGCCGAGGCCAAGGCCGTTGAGATGCTGAATGTCTATGCTGATTTTGCCGAGAAATACATGGCACTGCCCGTTGTCAAGGGTATCAAGACCGCCAACGAGCGCTTCGCCGGCGCACTCGAGACCTATACCATCGAGGCCATGATGCAAGACGGTAAAGCATTGCAGTCGGGTACGAGCCACTTCTTGGGACAGAACTTTGCCAAGGCATTCGACGTGAAGTTCATCGACAAGGAAAACAAGCTGCAGGACGTTTGGGCCACCTCGTGGGGGGTATCGACCCGCCTGATGGGTGCCCTGATCATGACCCACAGCGACGACAACGGTTTGGTACTGCCTCCGCATCTGGCTCCTATCCAGGTTGTCATTGTTCCCGTTTACAAGACCAACGACCAGCTCGAAGAGGTGAACAAGGTGGTTGAACCCATCGTTAACAACCTGAGGGGTATGGGCATCTCAGTGAAGTATGACAATGCCGACAACAAACGTCCGGGCTTCAAGTTTGCTGACTATGAGCTCAAGGGTGTTCCCGTGCGCCTTGTACTGGGTGCCCGTGATATTGAGAACGGCACCGTTGAGGTCATGCGCCGCGACACGCTGGAGAAGTCCAGTGAACAGCTCGCAGGCATCGAAAACCGCGTTAAGGACCTGCTCGAGGAAATCCAGCAGAACATCTACACCAAGGCACTGCGTCACCGCGAGGAGATGACGTTCAAGGTAGATACGTGGGACGAGTTCAAGGAGCAGATCGAGAAGGGTGGCTTCATCCTGGCTCACTGGGACGGCACCACCGAGACCGAGGAGAAAATCAAGGAAGAGACCAAAGCGACCATCCGTTGCATTCCCCTGGATGCTCCCGAGGAAGAGGGCAAGTGCATCTACACCGGCAAGCCCAGCCATCGCCGTGTAATCTTTGCACGCAACTATTAATCCGATAGGGGATGGCCCAACGGGCTTGTTGATTCCCTGTCACGCAGCTGCTGCCAAGGATCCTGAAAGTTATTCAGACAATGGATTTTCAGTTGTGCGCTGCTGTGTGAGTCGCCGATATTGATTTCAAACATATTATCAACTCAGCCAGTACCGGTGTTTCACTGGTTCTGGCTGAGTTGCTTTCGATAGGAGTAAAGGAGATGGGATGGCTTCTTTAAACGAGAAAAGCACTTCGTTTCGCAACGAGGTGCCCTAGGAAAAATAGTATGAATAAAAGTTTGATTTAAGGTCTTGCAAAATTAGTGAAATTCTACTATTCGGCAAATTGATTGCCGAAAAAAGATGTTCCCTGTTGTCTTTTTTTCTTAAAAAATGCAGATTTTTCCTTTTGTTATCTTTTTTATTAGGATAAAATGCTAATTTTGTGGTTTGATTAAAGTAAACCCAATCGGGTAACGATAGTCTAACGGCAAGAGATTTTTAATAATATCAGAATTTAGATGAACAAAGGTCAAACAGACGTGAATCGTATCATAAAGATGTTCTTTGGCTTCTTTATGGTTTTGGTGTATCTGGGAATGGCCGTGATGATGGCTGTGAATTTCTTTGACTGGTCCAATGCTCCCTTGTGGCGTGCCGTGCGATGGCTGTTTGCCATCATGTTCGCAGCCTATGGAATCTATCGTGGCTATCGTGAGATAAAAGGTGAACACACCTATGGAATGAGACGTTATGATGATGAGACGGATTGAAATAATGATGGGCCTGTTGGCCCTGCTGCTGGCATTCGCTTCGTGTGGCGACCAGCGTCCCAAGAGTACCAGCACACGCGGCATCGCCAAAATCATGTGTGACGAGTCGTTCCAGAGCATTCTGGAGCAGGAGATTGCCGTGTTTGAATACCAATATCCTGAGGCTAGCATTATGCCGGAGTATATCAACGAGCATGCAGCATTTGACTCGTTGATGCACAACAAGGTGGACTTGATCATCACATCACGTGACCTGACCAAGGAGCAGCGCGAAAGCCTCAAGAGGCTGGGGCGTGGCTATCGTTCGCGGATGATAGCCGTGGATGCCATTGCCATTATCGTAAATAAACAAAACGATATTGACGAGCTCACAATGGAAGACCTGCGTGACATCTTTACGGGTAAACTGAAGCGCTGGGGCGAGGTGTTCCCCACAAAACTGAAGAATGATACCATCAAGGTGATGTTCGACGGTTCGGGTACCGGCGTGGTGCGCTATATGAAAGATAAATTCCTGGGAGGCGGAAATTTCGGTCCGAACGTTTATGCGAGAGATTCCAGCAAGGGCGTCTTTGAGGCTGTGGAGAAGTATAAAAATGTTATCGGCTTTATCGGTGTGAGCTGGATCACCAGTGACCTGAAGAGCGCCGAGATCCCCATTGCCCAAAAGTATGAAGAATTGAAAACGAAAGATGAAGTAAGCGTCATCGATTTCACCGACCGCATCAAGGTGATGCCTGTGCGCGCCGATGACCAGATCAAGGCATTCAAGCCTTATCAGGCATACATCAACAGCGGCGAGTATCCGCTCGTGCGTACCATCTGGGCTATCGATGCCTCCTATAACGGCACGCTGGATCATGGCTTCTACACATTCTTGACGGGTGTCATTGGACAAAAAATTATCCTCCAGACCGGCATACTGCCTGCTGCTGAGCCCGTCAGATATGTTGAGGTTCAGTGAGTTAACAAATTGGCACGAATTTTGCCAATTACGCTAACGGATTAAAATGATAAACTAAATATAAACATTAAATTGTTACTACAATGAAACGGAAATTCTTTTTTGCATCACTTATGTTGATGGGTGCGTCACTGGTAGCCAATGCACAGGGCTATAAGGACGGTATTGAGTACTACAAGGTTGACAAATTGGACAATGCTAAGGAGTTGCTCGAGCGCAATCTTAACGCTGCCAGCACCGACAAGGCTGAGGCATTCTACTATCTGGGTCAGATTGCACTCCACCAGGGTCAAATCGCTCAGGCAGCTGCCAACTTTGAAAAAGGTATCGCAGCCAACGCAATGAACCCTTACAACTATGTGGGTCAGGCTGCTATCGCTCTCAAGAATGGCGGTGATGTCAAGACTCTGCTCGAGAAGGCACGCAAACTCTCGAAGAAGGATGCCAAGCTGGAGATGGAAATTGCACGCGCTTTCTATGATGCTAACCCCACCACCTATGCCAAGGACATCGAGAAATGTATCAAGAATGCCCGCAAGTGGAATGCTGATGACCCTGACAGCTACATCTTTGAGGCCGACACCAAGGCAGACAAGAAGGACTGGGGTAATGCAGCCGGTATCTATGAGTTGGCCTTTGACAAGGATCCCAACAACATTGAGGCCTATGTGAAGTATGCCAACACTTACTTTAACGTGAACCCCGAGATGGCTATTGAGCGACTCGAGGAACTGCAGGCCAAGGTTCCCAACTCGGCACTGGTTCAGCGTGAGCTCGCCGAGAAGTACTATGCCGATAACCTGGGCGCAAAGGCCGCCGAGCAGTACGGCAAGTACATCAAGAACCCCAACCACTTCGCACAGGATGAGGTGCGCTATGTACAGCTGCTGTTCTTCGGTGAGAAGTATCAGGAGTCTCTGGATCTGGCCACCAGCCTCGTCAACAAGCTCAATCCTGCCGATGAGAAGGTGTTCTACATGAAGCGTATGCAGCTCTACAACCTGGTGCAGCTCGAGAAGTGGCCCGAGGCCGTTGAAGCCGGTAAGTCGTTCTTCGCCAACGCAATGCCCAAGGGCTCCAACTATGAGGTGCGTGACTATACCGACTACGGTCAGGCTCTGCAGACCGCCGGATTCCCCGAGGAGGCTATCGAAGCCTATAACAAGGCTATCGACCTGAATCCCAAGAACACCGACTTGATCCGCAACCTGGGTGACAGCTATGCTGATGCCGATAACTTCGTCAAGGCTGCCGAGTACTACCAGCGCCTTGTGGATGATGGCAACAACAAGTCCAATGACCTCTTCACCCTGTCCAACTATTATCTGGGCATTGCCAGCACCGACTCTCTTGATGCTGCAACCAAGGCCGACGCTCTTGCCAAGTCCCAGAAGTACATTGACGAGGTTGACAAGCTGGTTCCCGGCAACGTACAGATTGTGAACCAGAAGGCTAAGATCGCCAAGTTCCGCGAGGGTGAGAACAACAATGGTGCCGCTCTGGCTGCCTACAATGAGCTGCTCAGCATTCTCGACGCTAAGCCCGATCCTGAGAGCTACGCCCGCTACTACAAGTATGCCTACAACTATCTGGCTACTTACTACTTCACCAAGGGTGACAAGGCTACGGCTAAGACCTATTATCAGAAATGGCTGGAGTATGATCCTGAGAATGAATCGCTCCGCAACTATGTGAATAGCATGAAGTGATTGAGTTCAAGTCCTAGATGAGCTATCACTGAGCTAAGGACTTGCGGTTTAGAAAATGTGTTTAGGATTTAGAGAGCGTCTCTTGACAATCTCTAAATCCTAAACTTTTTTATCTAATCTCTTTTTTTGCGGCAAAAATGATGTAGTTCCATTGATTTTTAGTACTTTTGTGCTTTAAATTAGTCTTTTAAGACATTAATGGTTTGGTTTGTTTTAACAGGTGTGTTATTATGAGAAAGAATCTTTTGTGCTGGATAGCACTGTGCCTGTTGTTGGGTATGGGGTTGACTCCTGTGGCTCATGGCGCAGACAATTATTATGAGGCGTTTATTGAAGTAAACGACCAGTTTCAGGATTATCAGATTTACCTGTTGCGTCAGGCCGGTGCCCAGATCACTGGTCGCTTCGATGGTTTTTTGACCGTGCGCGTCAGAGATGACGTTGACCCGTTGTCGTTACAGGATATTGAAGGTGTGGACCACATTACCAAAGCATTGACGCTGTTGACAAGTATCGACACGTCCAGATACTTTTCCAATGTGGCGCCCGTACATTTGGGCGAGGGACTTGAGATGCCTTATATGGGTACTGGGGTTATCGTCGGATTGATTGACTGTGGTTTTGACTTCAATCACATCAATATGTGTGACTCCAATGGCCATTCGCGTGTCAAGGCCGTATATCTTCCGCTGGATAGCGCTGCTGAATCACCTGTAGTCAATTTGGTCAGGTTGCCTGGTGCTTGTTACGAGAAACCTGAGGAGATTGCCCAATTGACGACTGATGATGATGCCTCCACTCATGGTACGTTGACTTCAGGAATTGCTGCAGGCGGCTATCGTGACAACGGTTGGTATGGCATGGCTCCCGATGCTGATATTGTCTTGTGTGGTATGCCCGAAAACGAGATTAACGACGTGCGTGTGGCCCATTGCATCAGTTACATCTTTGACTATGCACGACGGAAAAACAAACCGTGTGTGATCTCGATGAGCCTTTGCTCCAATGTGGGACCCCATGACGGATCGTCATATCTGAACCGCGTGTGCCAGCAGGAGACGGGACCTGGACGGGTTATCGTGACCTCATCAGGCAATGACGGGGCTTATGCTGTGACCTCCCACCGAACGATAGCTGACTCACGTGACACGGTCTATACTTTGTTGACGGGTTTCCGTGGTTCAAATGTATATACTGGTTATATAAATGCCAGGAGCAATGTCTCCAAGCCATTCAATACACGATTGATTGTTGTCAATACTGCAACTGGTGAAATCGTTTACCGCTCACGTGTCGTCGGCACGACGGCTAGGGGTGTGATTGCCAACTTCTCGACAGAGACAGATTCGCTGCTGGCTCGCTATTTTACCGGTTCTGCCGAGATTATCGGCTCGATAGAGCTGAACGGAAAGCCCAGTTCGATGTGTGAACTTAATATGGTGGGTGCTTCGAGTCGCTATTGCTTGGGCTTCCAGTACTATTGTCCCTCATCGAATGAACTGGCGATTTTCACTTCAAAATATGCTTATATTTCCAATCGTGGTTTCTCCTGGGCAGAAAAAGGCTCTTCGGTGGGCTCGATCAGTGACATCGCCGCTACCGATAGTGTGATTTCGGTCGGTTCATATAACAGCCGTCAGACGGTTCCCTTGCGTGATGGCACTTTCTATACCCGCCCCAACAGTGTGCCGGGGTATTTGTCTTCATTCTCGTCATACGGACCTGACGAGAGCGGAATCGCCCGTCCCGACGTGTGCGCTCCCGGTAGCGTGCTCGTTTCATCGGCTAACCGTTATTTTGTTGATCCGCCCAACATCCAGTACTGGCAGCCTTCGGCATGGGTGAAGGGAGAGGAATATACTTATTCACCTGACTTGGGAACTTCCATGTCGGCACCGGCTGTTGCTGGAGCCGTAGCTTTGTGGCTTCAGGCAAATCCTTATCTATCAGTAGCCGATGTGCGTAATGTACTGCAGCAGTCCTCTTACAGGGATTCGTTTGTGCGCTCGGGCTACAGTGAACGATGGGGTGCCGGCAAACTTGATGCTTATGCTGGCCTGCGCTATGTGCTTCACATCGAGGAAAAGAATGGCGACGTTAATTTTGATGGCGAAGTCAATATCAGCGACATCAACCTGATTGTTGCGATTATCCTCGGTAGGGACGTTGAAGCGGCAATGCTCAGACGTGCCGATATCAACAATGACGGCGAGATTAACATCAGCGACATCAATCTGATTATTAGCTATATCCTGAACAATTAAAACAGGCGTTTGACAAGAGCTCTTTATGGCATTGCGCAAATCACTTGTCCTGTTGGGCCTGGCCTTGATATCCATGATGTCATGGGCAGCACACTCATTGAGTGTTACATCCAGGTTATTGCTACATCACACACAGGGTAAAGTATATCATGCGCCCAAGCATCAACAATATCAGGCATTCATTGAACTGGCTGATAATGATGACATTGATCGCTTGAGATCGCTGGGACTCCAAGTGGATGCGGTTTTTGACGGTTTTGTGACTGCGCGCATTCCAGCTGATGCTCTTGATGGTATCGCTTTGGCCGACGGCGTTAAGTGTATCTCGTTGGCTCAGCCATTGCATTGGTGTAACGATAGCGCCCTTTTCTTCTCAAATGTCGCACCTGCCTGTGATGTGGGAGGATACATCGGCGCGTTTGACGGCAGGGATGTCATCGTCGGCATCATAGATTCAGGTATTGATTTCAATCACATTAATCTGTGTGATGATCGTGGCGTTTCTCGTGTTCGGGCAATATATTTGCCTGCCGACTCGACGGGGCGGCATCCCATGGTTGACGGTCTTGAATTGCCGGGCAGTTGTTACGAAACACAACAGGAGATTGCTGCAATGACAACCGATTACATGGGCTCTTCCCATGGCACGCACACCCTTGGCACCGCAGCGGGTAGTTACCGTAATAACGGGTGGAATGGTGTTGCCACGGGCGCCGACTTGGTCGCATGTGGCATTCCTTCAGATCAACTGACCGATGTCAATGTTGCCAATGCCGTGAAATATATCTTTGATTATGCCGACAGGGTAGGGAAGCCCTGTGTCATTAATCTGAGTATCGGCAGCAATGGTGGCCCTAATGACGGAACCTCTTTTTTATGCCGTGCGTTTTCGTCAATGTCTAGAAAGGGACGGATTTGTGTCGTTTCGGCGGGCAATGATGGCGATGCTCCGATTTGTTTCAGATACACGATCAAACATTCGGGTGACACGGCGACAACGTTCCTGCGCAACCAATGGGGAGGACAACAGCGTGAAGGCTATGTGAGCATGTGGAGCAATAGGGATCAAGTGCACAGGACACGTGTCGTTATTGTTAACCGCTCCACAGGCGAGCTGGAATATGCTTCTCCCTTTGTCGGAGAGTTGCCAGAGGACAGTGTGTTCACGATAACGAGCGAGCAAGATACAGCCTTTGCGGCTTTTTATACTGGCGAAATGGAGTTTGTCTCTGGTTACGAGCCTCAAGTTGAAACCGATACTCCAGATCAGCCTGATCGTGGTCGTTTCCACTCTTATTGGGTTTATGATGTGGAATCCTTGGAATCGGGACATCTCATTGGTGTCCAGTATGTTGCTGATGAAGAAACCGAGCTGGTGGGCTGGTGTACCAAAGATTCTTATTTCTACACTTTCGACATGCCCGGCGCGACAGGTGGTTCGTCTTCTGGTTCGATTAGCGATCTGGCAACGACCGACAGTGTGATATCTGTAGGAGCCTATTGCTCTCGCAGGTCTTATGTGGACTGGACTGGCCAAGTCGTGTCTTATAACAATTATTATCCGTCACACATTGCGTCTTTCTCATCCTATGGTCCCGATGAGCGCCACATCCAGCGTCCTGACGTGTGCGCACCTGGATCAGTGCTCATTTCTTCGGCTAACCGTTATGATACGGTTTCCAACAGATCCCATTGGCCTGAAGCGGCAGTAGAGAATGGTGTGTCATACCCCTACTTTGCGAATCGGGGAACATCAATGTCAACACCAGTGGTAACAGGAACTATCGCGCTGATGCTGCAAGTGAATCCGTGGTTGACGACCGCGGATGTGCGTGGAGTGCTCAATCGTTCATCGTTAAAGGATGAAATTGTGGCCGCTGGCAATAGCCAGCAGTGGGGCAGCGGCAAGTTGGATATATGGGCAGCCTTGAATGATGCGATTGACAACACGATGATATCTGGCGATGTGAATCATGATGGCGAAGTCAACATCGCCGATGTGATGTCTATCATCAGCATCATTATCGGTGACCCTTCGTCAATCAGCGTTAGTCGATTGGTGCGAGCTGATGTGGACCGTAACAATGAAATAACCATTGCTGACGTTAACCGTGTGATTTACATGATATTGAATTAAATACAAGTTTTGTTATGATAGATTATATCAAAGGATACATCGCTGAACTCAATCCCGCCTATGTTGTCATCGACAATCATGGGGTGGGCTATGGACTGCATATCAGTCTTTCCACCTATGACAGTTTGTCGCGTACAGGGCAGGGTAATGAGGCGAAACTCTTTGTTCACGAGGCCATTCGCGAGGATGCCCATCTGCTATATGGCTTCTGTTCCAAAAAGGAGCGTGAAGCGTTCCTGCTATTGATCTCTGTTTCAGGGGTCGGCCCCAATACAGCCCGCATGATCTTGTCGTCGATGAATGTGGATGATTTCTCTCATGCCATCGCAAGTAACAACGTGCAGCTCTTCAAAGCCGTGAAAGGCGTGGGGGCAAAAACAGCACAACGCATAATTGTTGACCTCAAGGATAAAATAAAAGTGGCAGATGCTACGTTATTAGAGAAAGCAGACCTTGCTGCTGGTGAGACTTTTGATGAAGCCCTTGCCGCCCTTGTCATGTTGGGGTTCACTCAACAAGCCTCGGGACGGGTACTTAAGTCCTTGTTTGCCAGTCATCCGACGTTAACTGTCGAGCAGGCAATCAAGCAGGCTCTCAAAATGATGTAGATGTCATCAACGGTAATGGTCGAGTGACTTGTTATTGTATTATTGTTCATGCTGAACCGAAAAAAAATATTTCTTTCGATCATCATTGGCTGCCTCATCGGCTGGTGGGCTGTCAATGAATCCATGCTGGCTCAATATGTGACCAGCACTCTGCCACCACCTCCTCCACCTCCTGACACACGCCCGTCGGCTCGACAGCAGACGACACCTCAGTTGGATTTGCATTTCGATGTGAAGCCCACTATTCCAAGCACCTACAGCGACGTGCAGGGGCTCGGCGAATACTCTGCCGACCTGAAAACTCCGTCCAATATCACCAGTGAAGTTGAGTTTGACCCTGAAACCGGATGCTATGTGATCCACACGCGCTTAGGCGACCATGACATTGTCACCCCCTATATTATGTCTCCTGACGAATATAGCAACATGGACTTCAGGCGCTCGATGATGGAATATTACAGGCAAAAGAATGCTGAGAGCGCCCAGAATCAGGAACGCGACCCGTTCAATTTCCTGGATATGCAATTCGGAATGGGACCGTTGGAGACTGTATTCGGTCCCGGTGGTGTTCAGTTAAAGACGACCGGATCGGTGAACATCAAAATGGGTGTGAAGAGCAACACCACCGACAACCCGGCACTCAGCATCTCACAACGTCGCAAGACATATTTTGATTTTGACCAAAAGATCCAGGCTAACATTAATGCGACTGTGGGCGACAAAATGCGCTTCAACATGTCGTACAATACTGGAGCGACATTTGATTTCGACAGTAAGAACCTTAAACTGGCCTACGAAGGCAAGGAAGACGAAATCATCAAGAATATCGAAGCCGGTAATGTGAGCATGACCACGGGGTCGTCGCTCATTCGCGGTAGTGCGGCGCTGTTTGGTATTAAAACCAAGCTTCAGTTCGGTAAACTTACAGCTACGGCGCTCGTTTCACAGCAGAACAGTGAAACGCAGACAGTGAGCAGTAAGGGCGGTTCTCAGACCACTGAATTCAGCATCAGTGCGGACAAGTATGACCAGAACAGGAACTTCTTCCTGTCTCACTTCTTCCGCGACCACTATGACGATTGGTGCTCGACGTTACCCCTGGTATCGTCGGGTCTGCACATCACGCGCATCGAGGTGTGGATAACCAATAAGCGCAACAATTATAACGAGTCCCGCAATATTATGGCGTTTATGGACCTTGGTGAGGGTGACTACAAAAACATTAGCAACCACCATTGGATTGGTAAAGGTGCAGTCATGCCTTCAGATACGGCCAACAACCTGTTAGCTGAGATAAGGGAGAACTACCCCGATGCCCGATACATGAACAAGGCATCTGCCGCTCTGGAGCCATTAAAGGCATTCAAATTTGAAGGAGGCAAGGACTATGAGAAAATTGAGAGCGCTCGTCTCTTGTCATCGTCAGAGTACACCTTGAATTCCAATCTGGGCTATATCATGCTTAAGACTGATCTCGCGAGTGATGAAATCTTGGCAGTGGCCTATGAATACACTTATCAAGGTAAAACCTATAAAGTGGGTGAGCTTTCAGGCGACAACATCACTTCGACTGATCAATCGCTCTATGTCAAGATGTTGAAAAGCACCACCTCTTCTCCTTATTATCCCATGTGGGACCTGGCGATGAAGAATGTATATGCCCTCGGTGCATATCAGATTCAGAAAGACAACTTCAAGCTCAATATCAAGTACTTGAGTGACACTACAGGTAATGAGTTGATTTTCATTCCTGCAGGCGAAATCAAAGATAAACCGTTGCTTCAAGTCATGAATCTGGACCGACTTGACGCCAATCAGGAAACCAACATCGACGGCAAGTTTGACTACATTGAGAGATATACGATTCAATCGTCAACAGGTAAGATCATTTTTCCTGTTGTGGAACCTTTCGGTGAACATCTGCGCAAACAGTTCAATAATGATGAGATTGCCAAGCAATATATCTATACTGAGCTGTATGACTCTACTTTGACGGTAGCTCAACAGTTCAGTGACAAGAACAAATTTGTCCTTGCAGGTGAGTATCAGTCCAGTCAGGGTAATGTCATCAAGCTTAATGCCACTAATGTGGCACGTGGATCGGTTGTCGTGACAGCTGGTGGCGTGACCTTGACCGAGGAAGCTGACTACCATGTTGACTATACCATGGGTACTGTCACCATTACCAACCAGAGTATCATTGACGCTGGAACCAATATCAGTGTTTCTCTGGAGAACCAGTCAACATTCAGCATGCAGCGCAAGACACTCTTGGGATTGGATCTGGATTATGCCATTAACAAGAATTTCCATATTGGCGGTACCGTTATGCACTATGGAGAGAAGGCGATAGGAGACAAAGTCGCTATCGGCAGTGAGCTTGTTAATAACACCATCTGGGGTGTGAACGTTTCTTATAATAGCCAGTTCATGTGGCTGACTAACCTGCTCAACAAGATACCCACGGTTAATGCTGTAGCGCCATCAAGCGTCAATTTCCAGGGAGAGTTTGCCCAACTCCTGCCACATCAGGCTAAGCGAGGTTCTAACTCGGGTAGCTCTTATATTGATGACTTTGAATCTACCCAGAATGGTATTGATGTGCGAACTCCCTATTCATGGTACCTCGCTTCCACACCATCAATGTTTGAAGAGTCTAACAAAACCGGAGACGTCTCCTATGGCAAGAATCGTGCGTTGTTGTCCTGGTATTCTATTGACCGACTGTTCACCCAGCGCAACTCATCGTACTCACCTGCATATATCAAGAGTGACATGGAAGCATTGTCTTATCCCTATGCTCGTGAGGTGCTTTATAGTGAAGTCTTTCCTGGCCGACAATTGAACTATGGCGAATCTAACAATGTCCAAACTCTGAACCTTTCATTCTATCCTAAGGAAAGAGGACCGTATAACTTGGATGGTACCAACGTGGATCCAATGACGGGCGAGCTTCTTTATCCTGAAAAAAGGTGGGGTGGTATCATGCGCAAGATTGAGAGCACCAATTTTGAGCAATCTAATATTGAATATATCCAGTTCTGGATGTTAGATCCGTTCATGGATCCCAAACTGGAGGAGAACAAATCGGGTGGTACATTGTACATCAACTTGGGTGAGATGAGTGAGGATATTCTCAAGGATGGTCTCAAGAGCTATGAAAACGGTTTGCCCATCAATGAGGACACTACCTATGTGACTGAAACGGTTTGGGGAAAGGTCTCATCGCAGTCATCGTTGACCTATGCGTTTGACAATACCAATGGCGCGCGCATCAAGCAAGATGTGGGCTTGGATGGTCTTTCTACTGATGAAGAGAAACTCCACCATTCTTATGCAACATTCCTAAGCGAACTCGATGCTATCTTAAACCCTGACACGAGGGCAGCAATGGAGGAGGATCCGTTCTCACCCTATAATGACCCTGCAAGTGACAATTATGCCTTCTATCGCCACAACTATTATGATCAGACCCGTGCAACCATTAATGAGCGTTACAAGCACTATAATGGAACCGATGGCAACTCATTGTCACAAAGCGATGCTTCTGACGGTCAATACCAGACGTCCCGCGCGACACCTGATGTCGAGGATATCAATCAGGACAACACCCTCAACGAGTCAGAACGCTATTTCCAGTATCATATAGCCATTCATCCCGATTCCCTCAAACCGGGTATGAATTATGTGACCGATAAGCAGATTGCCAATGTCCATACACGCGATGGCAAGACTCAGACGGCAACTTGGTACCAGTTCACTATTCCTTTGGCCAATTATGAGGCAAAGGTAGGACCTATTCAAGATTTCTCTACCATTCGCTTCATCCGCATGTTTATGACGGGCTTTAAGGAGACTATTCACTTGAGATTTGCAACACTGGAGTTCGTTCGTGGCGAGTGGCGCAACTACAAATACAACCTGAACATGCGTGGTGAACAGCCCGCTAGCGGAAGTATCAGCATCAATACCGTCAATATTGAGGAGAATGGCTCGCGAGATCCGGTCAACTATATTCTTCCTCCTGGTGTTACGCGTATTATCGACAGTGGACAGACGCAGATCACTCAGCTCAACGAGCAGTCAATGCAGCTCTCAGTCGAGCAGCTTGACGCTGGTGATGCTCGTGGCGTTTATCGTAATATGGACCTTGATTTGCGAACCTACAAGCGTCTGCAGATGTTCGTACACAACGAGGCTACTATCGGCAACGAAACCAACCTGCGAAACGGTGATATGTCCTTGTTTGTGAGACTGGGCTCTGACGTGAAGAACAACTATTATGAGTATGAGATTCCTTTGACGGTTACTCCTCCTGGAGATTATAGCACCAACAGTACTTCTGACAGGTACATTGTGTGGCCCGAGGAGAACATGCTCGACATTGATCTGGATGTGCTCGTCAATGCCAAGAAGCACCGCAATGCCGAAAAGATGGCCGGTGTCGATGGCGTAGGGTATGCCACACGCTTCCAGGATGTGGACGATAACCACCCGAATAACAAGGTTTATGTAATCGGTAATCCATCGTTAAGCAAAGTCAGAGTGATGCTTATTGGCGTGCGCAACAATTCTCCTACGACCAAGAGTTGTGTGGTTTGGGTGGACGAGTTACGCGTGACGGACTTTGATACAGAGGGCGGCTGGGCCGCAAAGGCATCGATGACTCTTAACATGAGTGATATCGCTACCGTCAACGTGGGATTCCATAAGGAGACTGAGGGATTTGGTTCGGTGGACCAGAGTCTGTCTCAGCGGCGTCTTGACAATTATGACCAGTACAACTTCGCTGTGCAAACCGATTTGGGACGATTCATCCCCGAGAAGGCAAAATTGCACGCTCCCATCTACTATTCATATAGTAATGAAAAGACTACTCCGAAGTATAACCCTCTTGATCAGGACGTAAGGCTTGACGAGTCGTTGGACATCTGTGAAACAAAGCAGCAGCGTGATAGCATCATGGAGTATGCTGTCACCCAGCGCACTGCCAAGAGTTTCTCGATTTCGGCACTCAAGTTTGACGTTAAAACGATGAAGAATCCCATGCCTTGGGATCCGGCCAACTTCTCGTTCAGCTACTCATTCAACAAGCAGCATCTTAATGATCCCGAGAATGTGTATGAGAACACTAATGACTATCGGGGTAGCATGGAATATAGTTGGACGCCTTATGCCAAACCGTTCAAGCCCTTCTCTCATTTTATTGACGAGAAGAACAAAAACATGAAGTTCTTCCGTGACTGGGAATTGCACTGGCTCCCCAATAATCTTGCTTTCAAAACCAATATATCGCGTTATTACCATGAACAAGAGACGAGAAACGAAACAGGAATTACCGTTGAATTGCCAGTTTCTGTCAGCAGGAACTTCTTGTGGGATAGGCAGTTTGCTTTGTCTTGGAATTTCACCAAGTCGTTGACGGCCAAATTTAACAGCAACACGACGGCTCACATCATGGAACCCATCTTTGAGACTATTGGCCAGCAAGTCAACAGGAGGTTCCGTGATGAATACCAAACCTGGAGAGACTCGGTGATGCAGTCGATTAAGGGCTTAGGTACACCGTGGGCCTATAATCAGACGTTTACACTCAGCTACAAGGCTCCGTTTAATCAGATTCCTATTCTGAGTTGGATCACCGCCACCGCATCGTACAACTCCACTTATCGATGGGATCGTGGTGCCGTGGTTGGAGAGGTCTCTTCAGGAAACACCATTGCAAACCAGACAACCCGTATGCTCGAAGGACGTTTTGCCCTCGAACAGTTCTACACTAAGATACCTTACCTCAAGAAGGTTGATGAACGCTTCTCGAGCAAAAGCACCAGACGTACTAAAGGCAACAATACACCGAAAAAAGAGAGGCCCAAGAAATACGAACGCAGCGTTAGGCTTAATACTGATTCCGCCACCGTCATCAACCACAAGTTGGGAGTTAAGAATGTTAAGGTGAGTGCAGTGACTGTTGACAAGAGTGAACCTTTCAAGATTGATTATAAAATCAAGGACAAGGACAATCTTGAAATCACTACACTGGGCACCGAGAATATTAAATTGACGGTTACCGAGGTGAAAAAGGAGGAGCGCAAGAACTTCCTCACCGAGTCGGCCCAATATGCTAGCCGTGTTCTGATGAGTGTCCGCAGCCTCAATGTGAGATGGAAGAAAACCACGTCTCTTTCAATTCCGCAGTTTATACCTGAAATTGGTGATATCTTCGGACAGACAACTCATTACGATGTGATGGCACCTGGTCTGGATTTCGCGTTTGGATTTGCAGGACAGTCCTATATCAATAAGGCGATGAGCCGCAATTGGCTCATGGGTGATGAAAGCCAGACCACGCCGGCATTGTATGGCCTTACCCAGGAATTCAATGCCGAGATACAGCTGGAGCCTATCGCTGGCTTGAAAATCACCGTGACGGGTAACCGGACCGACAGCCGCAACAATCAGATCCAGTTCATGTATGCTGACCCGACAATCATCTATGGTGGTAGCTACACCAAGACGCATGTCGCGCTTGCTACAGCCCTCAAGGGATTTAAATCTGATGATAATTATCGCAGCGAGACTTTTGACAAGTTCATCGAGAATATTCCGGTAGTTAAAGATCGTTTGCAGCAGCAATATATGGGCACCACCTATCCCGACCGCGGCTTCTTCCGTGGTACCGAGATGGCCGGTAACACCTATAGCCTGGAGCGTGGTGAGGTCAACACCTCGAGCAGCGACGTGCTGATTCCTGCATTCATGGCAGCCTACTCGGGCAAGGATCCCAATAAGGTGGATCTTAACCCCTTCCCGGGAATTAAAGCGATATTGCCCAATTGGCGCATCACTTACGATGGACTGATGCGTATCCCGTTCTTCAAGAAGTTGTTTAAGGCTTTCAACCTGAATCATGTTTACCAGTGCGCCTATAGCGTGGGTTCGTTCTCGTCATTTAGCGACTGGGTAAGCATCGGTGAGGGATTGGGATTCACCCAGAATGCACTGACTAAAGGCGCGATTCCCTCGTCGCCTTACAATATCGCTTCAGTCTCCTTGACCGAGAAGTTTGCACCCCTGATCGGATTCACGGCCACATTCTTTAACGACATCTCGTTGAATGCCCAGTATGACGATCAGCGCACGCTCACGCTCAACACATCGGCTGGACAGCTTGTCGAGGCGGCTAGCAAATCCTTCAGCTTGGGAGGCAGCTACAAGATAGCAAACTTTAACCAGGTTCTCAAGATCAAGTCGAAGCAGCAGAATGTCAATAATGACCTCACGATTAACTTGAACGTGAAGATGTCGAGCAATTCATCGCTGATCCGCAAGTGGCGTGCCGTAGAAGGAACCAACAGAATTGAGCAGGATTTGGCACAGCCCACTAACGGCACTCGCACATGGAGCATTAATTGCACGGCTAACTATGTGATGAGTAAGCGCATTACTGTGGGTGCCTATTTCGACTACCAGTCCAATATGCCACTCGTTTCCACTTCATCCTATCCCACTACCAGCAGCAACTACGGTTTATCCATCAACATGTCACTTGTCAAATAACGGTTTGATTTATGATTCTTAGTCTGGCTGTTTATACAGGAAGCGCCATTGTAATGGCATGGTTGGGATGGCATGTCGCACACCGTGAGCAACGCTTGATGGCTAAGGGTGGGGCAGAACTGCCATTGTGGTCATGGGAACTGCTGGCTTCTGTACTCTTTTATGTAGTGGTGTCGGCACTGCGATGGCAGACGAGTTGGGACTATAACATGTACTACAACTACTATGTGGCCATGCAGTCCCTGGGATCCTATTCCCGCGAGAACTTCGAGCCTGGTTTTGCTCTGGTCACATTAACCATGAGCCGGGCCGGCTTGCACTTTGCCTTCTACTTCGCGTTCTGGGCGTTGGTGCAGATCGTCTTGATTTTCTATGCCATCAGGCATCGCAAGGTGCTGTTGCCTTGGTTCGCTTTGTGCACATTCCTGGGGCCCTACTATATCTTCTGGATGGGCTTTGTCCGCCAGTGTGTCGTGGAGGCTCTCTTTGTGGTCATGGTCGAGTTGATCGTGCGACGCAAGTTCTGGTGGTATTTGCTGCTTTCGTTGGTCGCTATATCCATCCACAAGATGTGTGTGCTGTTTATACCACTGTATCTGATACCGCTTATCCCTGTGCGCAATGGCAAGCGCTGGCTTCCGTTTGCCGTGATACTGCTCTGCGTGCTGTTGGGTTCATTTCCGCAGTGGATCAGGTGGACGTTTGATCAAATCGGCCAATTTGCCCAGATTTTGGGATATGGTCACTACCATCGTCTGTTTGCGTCTCACAACCTGGAATACGCATTCCGTTTTGTGATAGGCCCGGCACGTCTGTTCCCGTTAGTGTCCTGCATGGTGATGATCTGGTATTACCCGTCCATCAAGCGGATGTTTGCTGACGACAACTGTCTCCCGGCACTCTATCGGTTCTCGATTGTGTATATGGGTTACATCAATTTATTTGCTAACACGACACAGTATCTGGCTCGTCCAGGCGAACTGATGCGCACTTGCTTCGTCATCATGCTCTGTTACCTCTTGCATTACCTTTGGCGTGAACGCAAGTGGATACCGTTCGCTGTCGTGGCCTTCAGCAACTTCTATTACGTTTTCTATGAAATTGCCAAGGCCGCTCGCACGGGCGGCAGCATTTACTGGCCTGAACTGTATCACACCTTTTTGCTATAAGGGTGCAATAGCAGCCCACAAAAATCAAGAAACTCACCCGACATAGGTGAGTTTCTTGTGATTTTGAGATTAATGTTCTATCGGAGGTTATTCCTTCTTGCCGCCGAATTTCTCGTAGCTGATGTTCTCCTCTTTGAACTTGTTCTTGGGCTCGGGAGACTCGTCGGGATAGCCGACGCGTACAACTGCCAGCGGAATGATGTTCTTTGGGCAGTTCAGCACATTGGCAACCTCGGCGGTACGCTCCATGATGGGATAAACGCCCGTCCACACGGCACCCAGTCCCAGAGCATGGGCAGCAAGCAGCAAATTCTCGGTTGCGGCTGACACGTCCTGTACCCAAAAGTCGGGCAATTTGCCGTTGCCGTCAGGCATCGTGGTCTTGTCGGTGTCGCCACACAGGGCAATCAACAGCGGGGCGTTGGTCGGCTGACGTCCCGAAAGCTGGTCAATGGTCTGTTTGTTTGTAATGACAATGAAGTGCCAGGGTTGCAGGTTCACCGCTGTGGGAGCTGCCATGGCAGCTTTGAGCATGATGTCGATTTTCTCTTGCTCCACGGGCTGGTCCTTGTACTGGCGGATGCTCGTGCGAGTCATTATGTTCTCGATAGCAGCTTGGCCGTTTGCCATGCTGTTTGCCGTCTCATCACCCTCCTTGTCGTTGTTCGGGGTGGTGCATGCCCCCAGTGACAACAGGGCGGCAGCCATTGCGATAACTAATTTCTTCATCTCGTAAAAATGTTTAAAGTGAATATATAATGGGTTATTGTGTCAACAAGTCATGAAACGACTTGGGCAAGGCCACATTCTCTAGAGCCAGTGCCCCGGCGAACAGGGGGGCGATCTCCAAGTCCCTGAAGCCGGCGATGCCGCAGCCGATGCGTGTCACATAGAAAAACAGTTCAGGCTTTGTTCGTGCAAACTCAATGAATTCGTCAACATAGGGCTTGATGGTCTCGACACCGCCTTGCATCGTGGGGATGGCATAACTCTGCCCCTGCAGGCCCACACCTTGGCCCCACACGGCCCCAAAGCGTTGCATAGCGGCCCTGGCAGCGCCTCCGCCATGAAGACCCCCCAGGTTGCTGCCAAAGACAAACACTTCGTTATCGGCTAACTCTCTGATCATCTCTGGAGTGTATTTTCCCAATGATCCTTCCTTCATCTTATTGCTCTTTTCCATCGCATTATTTCCTTAAATGGTTTCACTCGACGCAAAGGTAGTTTATTTTTCTCCCGAAATCAAGAAAATGGCATTGTTTTTGCTAATGTAAATTAAAATCGGGCCGTGGAGTTTATGTTTGTAAATTTTTTATTATCTTTGCACCCGCAAAAAACGAAATGAGCATTTGGCATAACATATTTTGTGTAATCACCGCCCCCCGCTATGGGTGGGAGGTCATCAACGAGTCTAACATTCCGACGGGTAAGGTGCTGCGCAGCGCCTATCTGCCGCTGTTGTGCCTGTTGGCCTTGTCATGCTTTGTGCCGATGATCTATGACCACACGATATCGTTCGCCAGGTCGCTGATGACAGGAATCGTGCTCTTCTCGACCTACTTCATCAGTTACTACATCATCATCTACCTGCTGGGTGGATTTTATCCCGAGTTGGTGAAGACCGAGGGCGCCACGGCACGTCTCAACGACTATATCCTCTACAACCTCATCTTCCTGGTGCTGCTCATGATCCTGCGCAAGCTGTTGCCCAGTGATTTCACCCCAGTGCTTTTCCTCATGGTGTATCTGCCATGGATGGCCTATCGCGGCACCGACCATCTGTTTGTGAAAAAGGACAAGGTCGCCAAGTTTGTCGTGATATCGTCGGTGCTCTTGCTGGGATTGCCACTCTTGCTCAACGCCCTCTTGAGCCTGTTAATCGTCTGAACCCAATTAAAAAGAATGTTGAACCATGTCAAGAAACAATAATAACAACCATAATACAGTGAATGTCAAGAACCGCAAGGCGACTTTTGACTACGAAATCATCGAGACGTTCACTGCCGGCATCGTCTTGACTGGAACCGAGATCAAGTCCATCCGTCAGGGCAAAGTGGGCCTTACCGACACCTATTGCATGGTCATCAACGGCGAGGTATGGGTCAAGAACATGTATATTGCCGAGTACAGCTTCGGTTCCTATAATAACCACACGACGCACCGCGACCGCAAGTTGTTGCTCAACCGTAAGGAGATCCGTCGCATCGCCCGTGACACCCAGCAGCCCGGCATCGCCATTGTGCCCCTGCGCCTGTTTATCAACGAGCGGGGCCTGGCCAAACTCGTCATCTCTCTTGCCCGAGGCAAGCGCCAGTTCGACAAGCGCCAGAGCATCAAGGAACGTGAGGACAAGCGCAGTATCGACCGCATGTTCAAGCACTAAAAGCCAATGTGAGCCTTACAGCAACTAACCCTTTTGCTCTCCCGTCACTGTAACGATGAAACACCTGCTGCCATCCATGCTGTTGCTCTCCCTTGTGGTGGCTGTTGCCACGGGATGTGGACGTGCGCGCTATGACGCGCGGCTCGTCCAGGCCGACAGCCTGATGTGGACCACCCCCGACAGTGCCCTGGCCATCGTCAGTGCCCTCGATACCCTGTACAGCACATCAGATAGCGCCTATCGTGACTTGCTGCTCACACAGGCCCGCTACAAGTGCCACGCACCCATCACTACCAGCGACGACAGCGCCATCACCCGCGCTATGGACTACTACCGCGCTCACAGTGGCCAGCGTGAGAAACTCACCCGTGCCAGCCTTTTCAAGGGCGCAGTGATGGAAGAACTGGGCCAATTGGACAGTGCCATGTACTACTACAAGACCGCCGAAGCCGCTGCCGAGCCCACCGATTATTTCACTCTGGGTTATGTCAACATGCGCATGGGGGCACTGTATCGTGACCACTATTCTCTTGACGGTAAAGATATTGAGAAATATGAACTTGCCGATAGCTATCTGAAACATACCCATGACAGGTACTATCAGCTGCGGTGCAAAATCAACCTGGGATCACTATACAGGCTCAATAACCCTAAGAAAGCAGAGGACATGTTAAAGGATGCCTTGGCATTATCTAAAGAGATGAATGACACCAACGCATGTGTCACTTGCCTTCAGAATCTGATAATACTCTTTGACCATTATGACGAGCTTGATAAGGCTAGGGAACAGATTATTCTTATCTCATCATTTCCTCTCAACAGAATCAAGAACTTGTGTTTAACCGGTTCTGCAAGGGTTTATGCAAGGCTTGGCATGATTGATTCAGCAGAGTATTTTTTGGACCTTGCCAAATCCAGAAGCTTCATTGACCCGATTGATAAACTGTCACTCTACGAGGGATTAAGTGCGATAGCCTTGGCAAAGGGGGACAGTCTTAGGCATCTGCAATATGAGCAGCGGTGCAAGTATCTCTCAGATTCCCTGAAGTCCTTGCAGCAGACAGTCAAAATCCTGAGTGCTGAACATGAGTTTGATCAAGTTGCTAAAAGCGCAGCAAGGCAGCGACACAAAAGCGCATTACTATGGCTGGCCGCTTTGTGCTTCATTGCTATACTGACCGTTTTCTTCTTCTATTACCGCCGCATTCACCGTTATGATAGGATAATTGACCAGTTCAGGCAAACGGCAACCGACCAATTAAATGATTTGGAGGCATTGAAACAGAAAATTGAAAAACTCCAGATCCAAGATAAACAGCTCAAAGGCTTCATATCTTCGCATCTGAACCAGATGAGGGATTTGGTGCAGGCATGCTATCATAGTCCTAACAACAAACTGAGCGAACAAGTTAAGAGTATCATACGGTATCAGAACGACAACAAGCTGCAATGGACCCAATTATACCATTATATCGATGCCGAATGCAACGGCATCCTATCCAAGACACGCAGGCTCTATCCGCAGTTGAACGATAAAGACCTGCTTCTAATCGCGCTGACCTCTTTGGACTTTTCCTATATCCAGATCGCGTTCATCATGGGATATACCAACGCCACCAGTGTTGGCACCATTAAGCAGCGCCTGGCCCGAAAAATGCATCTCGACGGCTCATTGAACGACTATATCAATGCCATTATCAACAGCTAAAGGCTCTTTTTATCATTAGTTCTTGCGTTTAGCTGGGCTGTCATTTACAATCCGGCCAAGACAACACGTCACCTCTGCATTTTTGCACAAGCTCTACTTATTCAAGTAATTCCGCCAACGCGTTAAATAAATTTGAATCATTTTCCGTGTGTAGCACGGTCAAGTCTTGCGTCATTAAATAATGACATACCCTCTCATGAAGTGTAACAAAATTATTGTGCCTTCATGTCGAGTTTTTGCTTAAATCTGCATACCCTGCCTCCTCAGTAGTAGCTTTTTCCCCATTTTTCTCACCGCTATTCGAGTGTATTATTTCTGTTTTTATAACACTCTGATAATCAATTAAATAAAACTGGCTTGTATTACGAATAAATTTGGAAGAAAGGACTCAAAGGCAGTAACTTTGCTAGAGTTGATTCATTATTTAAAACATTTAGCTATGAAAAGATCAATCACATTATTATTGCTGTTTTTAGGCAGTCTGTATGTAATCGCTCAGCGGGATCCCATCGTTATTCATAACGGAGGAAGTATCGACGATCGATCTGGCACAGCGATATATCCTGACATGCGTCAACTACTATGACGTGGAAATCACATCGCCGGTGACCAACGCGGTCGAGATTTCCACCCAGGTCGACGGCAGCTACGACACCTTCGACATCTCGTCGCTGGCGCCTGGCATCCACGTTATCACCATCGAATCCCCCTCGGGAAACATCTACGAGGGCACATTCACTTCCTACTAATGTGGGGCTTTATCCATTCCATCGGGAAATTCCCGATGGAATGGATCTTATTAACGAATTCTATTTTATTAATCTAAAAAACTATTGTATCATGTCACATCACAGAGACGAAGATGATTTTAATGATTACACATTGCCAACTTTTCTTGAGGGGAATCTCAATAGGGATATCGTCATAGAACTTGGAGAGGGTGATTATACCCTTGACTATAATCTGCTTATCCATCAGCATAACGTCATTATTAAGGGGCAGGGAAGTACAAAGACGCGTCTGAATGTACCTGCCAATATTGATTATGCTGATGATGCGATCATTGAACTTCTGGGAGCACAGGGACATGAAATTGCAGTATCCATTAGCGGATTAACAATAAATGCCTCTGTCACAAAGGCACAAGCCGATGCCGCTAGCACTGATTTGACACAGAACGAATCCCACATCATTAAATGTTACCATGTAAAATCCTTCTATATGCATGATGTCAGGATCATTGCAGAAAACCTGAAGACCACATGCCTTGACATCCGCAGGGGATCCAACATCATCATTCGAGGCAATGAGTTCGTCAATCACAACCGCCGTTGGACCGGCGGTGGCATCTGGCTGCGTGGCGATATTGAAAATGCCATCATTGAGGACAATGACTTCTACAAATATGGTAACGATGAAGTGATAGCACTATTCGGTTCCAATAATTTTGTTGGAGTGAATGAGTCTGACGAAATCAGCAAGAAGAACGTTGAAATCCGCTACAACCGTTTCTATTGTCAAGACAGCAACGGCGGTCAGAACGTTGAAGGGATCATCAACGAACCCGGAGTTATCCAATGGCACGGCTGCAATGTCCGTTTTATCACATTCTTTACTAACCAGGACGATAACAAGGAAAAGATCAATGGCGTTTATGTTCAACGGTCAACCCCATGCCGCCAGACCGTCAACGGCATTCACCTGTGCAATAATGAGTTCCACATCAATGCCCCGCTATCACACTTGTACACTGCAGCATTTGACAAATACACCACCTATAAGGATGTGACTGTCAAGAACAACATCATCAATTACGGTAACTGGATTGTTGAAGGAAGTGATTCTAACAAAAAAGAACTGATGGATTTTGGGATCTACTATGATACCGATTATGCCTCAGAATTGAATGGGGACTATGACGGATTCTGCAATGAGCCATTCATGATCACAGGCAACACTATAACCTGCGGCTCAAACATCAGGAACATCCGCATGAATGCAGGAAACCAGTTTTACGTCGATAACCATATCATAGTCGATTTCAAAGGCACAAAAGTAATATTTAATGAAAACATCGTCAACTGCACAAGAGAGTTGTATACCCCTGACGAGAAGACTTTTGCTAACAAAGGTGTCGAATTATTCCATAGTGGAGACAAGGGTGGCGAAATCATGTTTTGCAAGAACCATTGTGAGGGCATAAAGATCCTCATGTCACTCACAAGAGGCAGTACTACTATACCCATAGGACGGATTTGGGGCTGCGGCAACTATCTCCAGGGGGACACGCGGATCCATTATCTGAATACCGTAGAGAGTCATGTATTCATGAAAGATAATGAGATTATCGCAGACTATCCTGTTTTCTTCATGCAGGAATTCGCCAATTCCGGAACCGTTGTCTTCACAGGGAACAGGGTTTACAGGGATTTGGCCAGGGCTACTTACTTCACTACTCCATATGGCCACATTTATTATTCGGGCAGTTCAGGAAATAATATTGCGTCCATGAAGCTTATCTGCAGTGATAACGTGTTTGACAACCTCAATGCTCAGTATATGTATGATTACATTCAGAGCGGGACCATGCGGACAGTTCATAAGAACAACATATTTGCGGATCTGTTTGAATAATCGGATAATTAATGAATCCCCCTCTTTCCTTATCCAAAAATGCGGGAGTTGTTTGACACGGCTGTTCTAAGTTGAGATGAAAAACATCATTTCCATATTATTGCTGGGAGTCACGCTTATCGGTCTGCACGCTAACGCCCACTCGGGGTTGCGGCCCCGTGGTGACGTGAACTGCGACTGGGAAGTCAACATCGCTGACGTCAACACAGTGATCGACTCGA
>CACYAW010000018.1 GCA_902772455.1 uncultured Bacteroidales bacterium | reverse complement strand
GGCGCACCCATGACCAGAAAGAAATTGACCTCATCGAGGAAGAAGATGGCATGATCCGGGCGTTTGAGTTCAAATGGAATCCTCGTGCTAAATCCCGAGTACCACAGCAATTCATAGAAACCTACGCACCTTCGGGGTTTAACGTGATTACCCCCGACAACTTTTGGGAATTCGTGAAATAGATAACCGAAAATTTGGGCTAAATTTAGCGGTTGTAACCGAAAAATTTAGTTGAATTTGGGGGGTTGAAGGGTAAGAAAGCTGATTTGCGTCAATTGCATTAGTGCCGCGGGGTGGTGCGGCGGTAGCGGTTGGCGAGGAAGACGAGGGTGAAGAAGGTGCCCAGGATGACGGCGACGATCGAGGCTTCGGGGCCGAAGGCACCGCCCGTGATGATGTCGGGGCCGTTGACGGTGGTGGCAAGGATGGTTGTGCCGGCTTTGCTGCCCGAGACGGCGAGGCCAAATACGTTGCCCTGCTCGTAGTTCCATGCCCAATGGATGCCGATGGGTACCCATAACGTGCCCGACCACTTGTAGGCGGCAGCGAGCAGCAGGCCGGCCTCGATGGCGATGGCCATCGACGACCACCAGGTGGCGTTATCGTTGCTGATGTGCATCAAGCCGAACAGCAGAGCCGATACCAGTAGCGCCACCCACGTGTTCCACCGCTCGTCGATAAGGCGGAAAATGACGCCACGGAAGATAATCTCCTCTCCCACAGCCACGGCAAGGAAGAGCATGAGCATATTGAATTGTTCTGCGCCCGAGAATCCTTTCCACGAGACGGCAGCGCAGCCCGTCGCCACGATAGTGCTCACGACCAGTACCATGAAGAGGAATCCCACAAGCAGGCCTAACAGGGAGTGCGGAATGGCTTTGCGCAGCGGCAGGTTGGTGGGCCATCGCTGCTCGAGGAGTTTGACCAAAGAGGCATACATGCCCAGAACGATGGCTGCGCACACAATGGTCAGCCCGGGATAACCCAACATTCGCATCAATTCAGACCCTCCGACGAGTGCCGCGTACCCGATGAAGGACATGATAATCGCGCCGATGAACAACAAAATCCATTGCCACAGGGGGAGTTTATTTGGAGTAGCCGTCATAGTCAAAAACTGGTGATAATGCCACAAAGGTAACTAATTATTTGTAATTTTGCGCCTATGGAAGTTCAGGAGTTGCGATTCGGGCACCGACGGGTGTGCTTGTACCGCTTGGTGCAGGGCAGTGTGCCGCTGGTCTATTCGATTGACTATCACGAGAATGGACAGCTGCTGCTGGAGGCTTGCAAACAGGTGGATTGTGGCGGGTTTAACCTGGTGACCATCAGCGGACTGCGGTGGAACCAGGAGCTATCGCCGTGGCCTGTCGAGACTGTGGTGTCCAAGGATGACAACTTTGCAGGCGAGGCTGGCCAATGGCTGCCCATACTTACCGGCGAAGTGGTTCCACAGATCGAGCGTCTGCTCGACGCACCACCCACATGGCGCTGCCTGGCGGGTTACTCGCTGGCGGGCCTGTTTGCCGTATGGACGGCCTTCCAGACGGATTTGTTCTCGCGCATCCTGTCGGCATCGGGGTCGATGTGGTACCCCGGTTGGTTGGAATATGCTCAAAAACAGGAATTGGCAGGCGAGTTGGCTGGAGCCTATTTCTCGGTGGGCGACAAGGAGAGCACCTCGCGCAATGCCGTACTGCAGACCGTGGGCGAGCGCACCCGGGCCATGGCCGACCTGATGGCTTCGCGCGGCATCCCCACGAAGTTTGAACTCAATCCCGGCAACCACTTCAAGAACCCTCCCCTGCGCGTGGTCAAGGGCATCAAGTGGCTTCTGCAACACGAACATCAATAAAAAAGGAAAACAAGAAATACAAGAAGTACAATTCTTTTGATTCGACGGATCAAAATAAATAACACGAATGGCCATAAAACCCCATGAATGGTCATAAATAATATTTTTGGTTATTCGTGGATATTGACGGATATTCGTGTTTTACTTGTGGATTTAAATATTTGTATTTCTTGTATTTCTTGTTTTTTAATAAACTGCTTGAACTATTGTTTTTAATATTAAATATTGTCTTTCTTGTCTTCAAATCAGCGTTTAAGGCAAGTTTTTTTGTAATTTTGCACCCTCAAAATTGAATTAAGGCTCGATGCGCAAGCAAGACAATTATACTTTCCTGACCACGGCACCCATCCGTCGCGTGATACCGGCGATGGCAGTGCCTACCATCATCAGTATGCTTGTCACGAGCATCTACAATCTGGTAGATACCTATTACGTGGGCCTGATCAATACTCAGGCCACGGCGGCTGTGGGAGTGGTGTTCCCCGTGATGGCGATCATACAGTCTATAGGCTTCATGTTTGGGCAAGGTTCCGGTACTTACATGTCGCGTCACCTGGGCGCCCGTCGCTTGGACGAGGCCCGTCAAATGGCCGCGACCTCGTTTGTCGGTAGTATCATGTGGGGCCTTGTCATCACTGTGCTGGGACTGATATTCCTCAAGCCTTTGTCCATTGCGCTAGGTTCCACGCCTACCATTCTCCCCTATACCGAGCAATTCATGGGCGTTATCCTGCTGGGCGCTCCGCTGATGACGGCTTCGATGGTCATCAACAACCAGATGCGCTTCCAGGGCAATGCCACCCAGGCGATGTATGGCATGATTTCGGGTGCCGTGCTCAACGTGCTGCTCGTGCCGCTGTTCATGTTCACCTTTGGGTTGGGCATTTTGGGCACCGCCATCGGTACGGTGCTGAGCCAGTTGTTCGGTTTCATCGTGCTTTGGGTGATGTCACGCAAGGGCGAGAACATCCCCATCGACCTCAAGCAAGCGTCCCGAAAGTGGCATTTCCAGCAGGAGATTCTCAAGGGCGGCACACCGTCGCTCACGCGCCAGGCGTTGGCCAGCGTAGCCACGTTAATGCTCAACGTTGCCGCAGGTGTCTATGGCGACGCTGCGATTGCGGGCATGTCGATTGTTTCCAGGCTGGCGTTCATCATCTTTGCCATCATCATCGGGGTGGGGCAGGGCTATCAGCCCTTCTGCGGATTCAACTATGGCGCTGGCCTGTATAAGCGCTTGCTCAGGGGCTTTTATTTCACCATTCTGCTCGATATGGCTGTGCTGGTGGTGATGTGTGGACCCGCCTTTGTGTTTGCCGAGGAGCTGGTGGACCTGTTGCGTGACGACCCCGAGGTTGTTGCCGTGGGTGCCGTCGCCCTGCGCTGGCAACTCGTGGCCCTGCCCATGGCTGCCGTGGTCACCGTGTGCAACATGACCTTGCAGACCAGCGGCCAAAGCCTGTCGGCCAACATCCTTGCCGCTGCCCGCAACGGCATCTTCTTTATCCCACTGATTCTGATATTGCCCCATTTCATGGGCTTGAAAGGTGTGGAAATCTGCCAGGCCGTCTGCGACGTGCTAGCCTTCCTCCTCGCCATTCCTCTCATCATCCACTTCTTCCGCTTCTTGGGAAAGAGTAAGCAATAAACACCCTCCGTCCGCGCGCTTAGATTTTAAGTCAGCACAGATTCAGTTGCTGGCTGGGCTTCATCTGCAGTTTACTTTTTAGACAATGACGATGATTTGGTTTTTCCTGAAAACCAAATGATTGCTGTGTTTTTTAGGTTACTTTATCTTTCATTCATGGTGGATGGCGACAGGGAATTTAGTAAATTTGTAATCGTGAAGCATCATCATTTTCGTTAACCAATATTTAAACTATTATGAAAAATCAATCTTTACTGCGTTGGCTGCTGGCCTTGATGCTGGCATGGCCCTTGATGATGTCGGCCCAGGGGGGCACCTTCTGGAATTTCTCCGACACCGAGATGTTTCCCAACGACACCTTGTGGGAAACGACCACACTGCATGGTGTGACTTTTGTCACCGACGGCTCCTCGGCCGACCGTGTCCCCATTTTCCAGAGTTGCTCCGAAAGGACCTGGACGGCTGCCGATGGCAGTGAGACGCTCACTTTTACCCAGCGTCTGAAAATCAACGGCAAGTCGAGCAACGCTTATCGCTGGCTGTATTTTACCGCCAGCCCGGGCGACACCATCGAGGTGTGGGGCAACTCCACTTCCTCGTCCTCGGCACGCACGCTCACCTTCAAGAGCGGTGGCTACAATGGTGTGTCGTGGGGCGATGTTGACCTAGCGACAGGCTCCAATCCCTCCTACGGCTACGTCGTGTATGGCGGCAGCGAGGAGACTGTCATGGCAATGGTTTCTTCAGGCTCTTGGTACACCTATGCCATCCGCTTGAAACCCAATCCCGACTTCGGTGGCGGCGACACCCCGCCCACGCCCGCCAAGCGGTGGTTCTTGAAACACCCGTGGAGCGGTGGCTCATGGGAGTGGCGCGAAGTCTTACCCAACGAGGATGCGACGCTCTACAGCCGCAAGGACGTCTTTGGCGGCAACGGCTGCAACTATGCCGATAACATCAATGGCAGCGGCTCGTCATGGGTGCCCCTGGATAATATTGAACTGATTAACAACCCCAATGTGGGCGACTCCTGCGAGTTCACCTTCAACCCCATGACCGGAGCCATCAGCATCCGCAACCTGGGCGAGGCACAGGAGGAAACGGGTCCGCGCTGGTTCTTCAAGCATGGCTGGGGCGACGGACTGGATGCCTCGTGGGAATGGCGCGAACTCTATCCCAATGCCGATTCCACCTTGTACATCCGCCAAGACATCTATGGTGGCACGGGCTGCAACTATGCCGACAACGTGCTGGGTGTCAACTCGGTATGGGTGCCCTTGAACGAGATTACCTTGATAGACAACCCCGTGGTGGGCGATTCGGCAGAGTTCGTCTTCGACCCTGCCACCAAGGCGATTTCCATCCGCTTGACCAAGGCTGCCCCGCAGGACGAGGTCATCATCGAGCCCGACCCCACCAAGGCGTTCTCGCTCGTGGGTGGTCGTGCGTATCTTGACAACAGCCTGGCTGGCTGGGACGACGAGTGCATCTATCTGGTGGTGGGCAACGACAGCGAGTCGCTGTGCGTGCGTTTCCTGCCCGATACTTTGGGCCGCCTCACCTGCCCGGTTCCCTATGTCAAGGAGGACATCACCTATGCCGCCGTGATTGGCAATAGCCACTTCACCAGCGGCTCGTGGGGCGCATCCAACATCACTGCCGCCAACCACTACTCGGCCATCTTCACCGAGGGCTGGCAGTCGGGCGTGAATGACGGTTGGCAAATCACCTTGGGCGCTGCCGATAATGGCTGCCCGCTCACGTTGACGCATCTTGAGGGCGAGTATGGCGAGAGATTCACTACTGCCGAGAAGAACAACTGCTTCCGCTTGAATGATGACTTGCGTCAGATCACGTTCATCTTCTCGACCTCACGCACGCGCTTCGTCATTTCGCCGTTAAATCTGAAGAAACTCTACGTCTATGGCTCCATTTCCAATTGGTCGCAGAGCAGTGCCGACTACCGGATGCCGGGCTTCAGTGCCGACGGTTGCTTCTACCTGACCTTGCCCTACAGCGCCATCGAGCGCACTGGCAACGGCGGCCAGCCCGAGTTCCTGTTCAACGTCTATCACATGAACGGCAGCTCTTATGTCACCCAGTCTTGGCCCACCCTGGCCGAGGGCTGTGAGGACTACCTGACCTTCTGCTCCAATGGCTGGAAGCAGATTGTGGCCTTCAACGACGATGATGTTGAGGACCTGGCACAACGCAAGGAGACGGCCCTGTATATCCGTCCGCTGGCCGACTTTGACCTGACCGACCGCATGGAGCAGGAGCGCATCTCCAACTTCCGCCTCGTGCCTGGTACCCAGCACCTGTTCCGCTCCTACCATCCTTATCACTCGTCGCGCTCACAATACGACACCGAGCGGGCTCGTCTCGAGTGGGTTGCTACCTTGGCCACCGAGGCCGGCATCAACTGCGACATCGCCCTGTCGGGCAATCTGGAGTCGGAAGACGGCACGGCGACCTATACCGTCAACGGCACGACCTACACCACCCGCATCCCCGATTACTACCGCGAGATCATCGACAACGACCGCGTGCTCTATGTGGGCCGTCAGAACGGTCACACCCCGTCCTATGACCACTCCCTCTATTACACCGACCAGAGCCGTTTTGCCGAGTGGATTCAGGAGATTGTGCGCTTCATCAACGATGAGGAACATCCCGTCCCGTTCCAAATCCATTGCCACCTGGGAGCCGACCGCACCGGTGTCTTCTCGGGCGTATTCGCAGCCATGTGTGGCGCTGCGTGGGACGACATCGCTGCCGACTACATGCGCACCAGCGACATGCAGATTTCGGAGTACCGCCATTCCAACCAGCTGCGCTATGCTTTCTATCTGCTCACGGGCTTTGACCCGCTGATTCTGCCCTCAGGCCCCGATGCTGTGCCCACGGTTTATACCGCCACCACACTCGAGGACGCCATCGCCTCACACACCTCCTACAGCGGTGGCAAGGTGCTCTACAACTATCCGGCCATCGGCACTCCGCTGCCCACCTTGCAGGATGCCATCGCTACCCACTTTGTCGAGGGTGGATACCTGGAGCAGGGCGAGATTGAGGCTTGCGTCGCCAAGTTGCGTGGTGACGAGCCGAATCCCACTGGCATCGTTGACCTCCGTCAGGACGAAGTGTCGCCCAAGGTGCAAAAGGTGTTTAGAGACGGCCGCCTGCTGATTATCAAGGACGGCGTTACCTACGACGCTTGGGGCCACATCGTGGACATGAGGTAACATCACCCTCCAAGTGAACCCCAAAAGTGAACTGCACCCCAAAAGTTGGACACAAAACTTTTGGGGTTCATTTTTTATTCTAATGGCCGCTATCAATGATTTCCCTATGGTCGAGAAAACTGAAAAAAGTCTTTGATTTCTCGTGCGATAGCACGATCCCTGTTCGTGTCTTTACAGGCGCCTCACGCGGGCGATGAATTCGTCTTTGGGCAGGTCCGAACGGTTGCGGGTCTTGAGCCTGTAGTTATAGACGGTCTGGGGAGAATAGTGCAGGAAACTGGCAATCTTGACGCTGTCGTTGATGCCCAACCTGACCAGCGCGTAGATGCGCAACTCGGGCGAGAGCAGGTTATCACCCTTGACCTCGATGTGCTCGCCAGGGCGCAGCAGTGCGTTGAAACGGTCGATGAAATCGGGGAAAAGCTCCAGAAAAATCATGTCAAAATTGTAGAACAGCTGGCTCAGGTCTTGCTTCATCGTCGATTGGTCGAGTTGGGCCTGTACCTCCTTGTTTTTGCCCGATTTGAGTTTGCTCAGGATGCGGATGCGTTGTTTCTCGGTCTCGCTGATATAGCTGGAGCACAAGTTGAACAGCTGACCGATATACTCCTCCTTGATCATATTGCTCTCGACCAGCTCCTGATTGAGTTCTGCAAGCTGGGAATTGAGCGACAGCAGTTTATCGTTATTCACGGCCAGCTCGTTGTGCATCATTGTCAGGCGCTGGTTTCTCTTGTAGATGCTCCACAGCAGCACGCTCAGCAGGGCGGCGACAATAAAGGCTGCTGCAATCAGGATGTTGCGCCTGATGACCGAGACACGCTGCTTCTGGGAATAGGCGGTGGTGATGATGGGCAGATACTCGCCAACCAGCGAGAGCCTGCTACGGGCGTTACTGGTCATCACGTCATTGAGCGAGCAGGTGATGTAGCGATAGGCCCGCTCGGTGTCCCCTTCGTTATACAGCATCCAGGCCAGCGCTTGCAGCGAGGTGTAGGTCTTGTTGCAGTTGCGCTTGTCGATAATCGACGACATGGTGTAGCAGTATTTTGCCCTTTGCGTGTCTCCGATGTCACGATAGGTGTCGCCCAGCACAAACCAGTAGATGGCCGAGTTGGTCACCAGGTCGCTGTGTGACTTGCCGAACTGCAGCAGTCCGTCGAGGGCTGCCTGGACGTGCCCGCGGCTCTTCTCTATCTCACAGGTGTTGACACACACCGTCAACGGGTCGTCACGGTTCACCATGTTCACCGTGTCTCGGTAGTTCATCAGCAGGGGCTTGTAATAGGCGACCTCGTCGGCATCGGTCGTCATCTGCGACAACGAGAGCAGGATGCTGTGGTAGAGGTAATAGTAATGAGCGTTGCCCTTGATGTAAGGCGTGTGAGGAATATCGTCGAGAACAGCCAGAGCGTCATGAAGGCGCCCCAGGCATTTCAAGGCATCGGCCTCGTCAAGGCGTGCCGACGATAATGAGTCAAGTGAAGACATGCCGTCGGCCATCTTGACCCGCTGGCGGGCATAGTAGAGCGCCGAGTCCAGCCTGTACTTGCGGTAATTGAGAAACAGTGAGTGGGCAAGTTCAAATCGAGACTCGAGGTTAGGGGCGTTCTCATACATCTTGCGGCAGCGCACCAATTGCTGCTGCAGTTGCTGGTCATAGTAGGCGCTGCTGTCGATGACCGCATCCAGCACCAGCAGCAGCGAGTCAACCTGCCGTTTCTCGACCGTAGCGCTGGCAGCCATCCCGCCAAACGCCATCAGCAAGACAATCCAACACACCCGAATCAAAGAAAACCGCACCCTCGCCCCACTCAATAAATGTCTAATATCTACCCTCTAACGTCTAAAGACTAAAGACTAACAACTAAGGACTAACGACTAATACTGCTCATTAGCATTGGGGAAGTCGCCGCTCTTGACGTCGGTGATGTAGTTGCCCACGCTGTCGATGATCTGTTCGCCCAGGTTGTTATACACGCGCAGGAACTTAGGTTTGAACTCACGGTTCAGGCCCAGCATGTCGTGCAGCACAAGCACCTGTCCGCTGCATGCTCCACCGCCGCCAATGCCGATGGTGGGCACGTTGATGCTCTGGGTGACCTTTGCAGCCAGTGTAGCGGGAATTTTCTCCAGTACAATGCCAAAGCAGCCGATATCGGCCAGCACCTTGGCATCGGCCAGCAGGCGTGTGGCTTCGGCCTCGTCCTGGGCACGGGTGGAGTAGGTGCCGAACTTGTTGATGCTTTGCGGTGTGAGTCCCAGGTGTCCCATCACGGGGATGCCGGCGCGCAGTATCATCTCGATGGCGGCGCGCATCTCGCGTCCACCCTCCAGCTTCACGCCGTCGGCGCCCGTTTCCTGCATGATGCGCACGGCGTTGCGCTGGGCTTCCATGGGATCGCCCTGATAGGTGCCGAAGGGCATGTCCACGATGACCATTGCACGCTTGGCGGCACGCACGACGGTTCGTCCATACACAATCATGTCGTCGATGGTGATGGGGATAGTGGTGGCATTGCCCTGCATCACGTTGCTGGCGCTGTCGCCCACCAGGATGATGTCGATTCCGGCCTGGTCAACGAGCGTTGCCATCGTGTAGTCATAGGCGGTAATCATCGCGATTTTTTCGCCGGCAAGACGCATGTCGGCAATGCGTTTGGTTGTGACCTTGCGGGGGTCCGTAACGGTATAGGTTGACATGATAATATTCTTCGTGTAATTATAGATTGTTATTAAGTGGCTGCAAATGTACACGTTTTACACCCAACATTCAAATTTTAGGCTAGTATTAAACCAAAAAAACCTTAAATCATCTAATTATTCGGTTTTTATTGCTAATTTTGGCGCGCAAAATCAAATACCAATCATTATTTTATCTAAAAAGTAAACAAAAATGAAGAAATTCTTATTATCACTCGCTATTATGGCATTTGCCGCAAGCGCATCGATGGCGCAGACAGCTAATGTTTCTGCTCCTCAGGTAAAGAAGGAATGCTGCAAGGATCACAAGGACGGTCAAAAATGTGACAAGCCCGCTGACCAGCAGTGCCCCGATTGCAAAGAGAAAGCTGCCAAGCAGTGCGACAAGGCTGCCATGAAGCACGAGTGCAAGGAAGGCATGAAGGATTGCAAGAAGGCTGAAGGCATGAAGCATGAGTGCAAAGAGGGCATGAAGGATTGCAAGAAAGCTGAAGGCATGAAGCATGAGTGCAAAGAGGGCATGAAGGATTGCAAGAAGGCTGAAGGCATGAAGCACGAGTGCAAAGAGGGTGCCGCCAAGCAGTGCGATAAGGCTGCCATGATGAAGAAGCACGAGGAGTGCAAGGACCATAAGGCCGGTCAGCCCTGCAACAAGCCCGCCGATTAGCAGTGCCCCGACTGCAAAGAAAAGGCAGCCAAGAAGAAAAACTGATGACCAATCAGTGAATTCTTGTCTGAGAACAAGCTGCTAAAGGTTGATAGACAAGAAGGACAATCAGGTATCATCCTTGCCCTTCTTGTCTTTTTTATTTCTGACTTTACAAAAGCCAGGGTGAGAGTACCAACACTCATAATATTTTTTTACTGTCTCTCGACATGTCTGTCAATTGCTGCCCCGACAAGCGGCAGCGATGTGCATTGCCCTTTAATCAAAGTCCAAACAGAGCGCCTGGCAGACCTGAACGTACCCCGTTCTGGGCATTCAGTGCTGCTGTTGAATGGCGAGCCGACGGTCATTGGAGGACACACCACCAACTTCGTGCCGACGCCAACCCTCGAGTACTATAAGGACGGCAAGTGGCATTTGGTGAAGACTGCATTCACCCATGATGACGGTTGTGCAGTGGAACTAGCGTCGGGCAAAGTGCTTATCATGGGAGGACATAAGGAAAACATGGGTGTCGGGCAAAGTTTCGAAGTAGAACTCTATAATCCGTTAACGCGCATATCTGAGGGCCTCGCCAGTCTTGACACCAAGCGGGCGCTGCTATCGGCTCTTGCACTGGACGATGGCCGTGTCGTCATTGCCGGCAATTGGTACCATAAGGATGCCATCGAAATCTATGATGGCAAGCTCAGTTTCTTGCCTGTGAAGGGTGTGAGTATCGGTCGAGCCACCCCATACATACTGCAAACGGCTAAAGACAACGCCATGATTATCGGTGGAATGGATTCGGTAGGCCATCACATCACCCTTCCTGTGGCCGACCGCCTGCAGGGCGAACCTTGCCATGTGCCGTTGCTCGAGGAGTGGAGAATCGCCCCGGTATTCCAGTCATGGCCCTCATCCACTGCCTTTATCGGCGATAAGTCCAAGGGTGACTATTCCTATTTGCTGCTCATTACCAATAACGAGGGACAATTAGCGATTGCCCGCGTCACCAACGGGGAGTTCACGCTGTTGCCCACCGATGTGCCTATCCCAAGATCGAGTCAAGGGGAGGAAATCTTCTATTATAGTCGCATCCTTGTGGACAGACTATGCCAACGGGCATATTTAGTTGGCGGCGACCTTGGTCATGAGGCTGCTGATTCTAGCACCACAACCCGTGTGTATGTTCTCGCTATTGACTATGCCACGGAGCCAGCCCGCCTGACATTATGTTACACCGATGTCTTGACGGATGTGAACATCGATTATATCATCCTAACCGCTGATGGAGACTTGATGCTGACAGGCGGGGTACCGCAAGGTACAAATTTCAAGCCCACCGCTGCCGTTTGGCTGCTGCACATCAGCCCGCGTAGCCAGGCGGTAGGCATAAGATTTTCCTGGTGGGGGTGGACGCTTCTTGCCTTGGCCATCGCAACGATGGCGATAGGGCTGGCATGGTGGCTGTACCGCCGCATGAAAAACAAACCAATGTTTGAAATTGAAACTCCTAACGTGACCCCCATCAAGGAGATCCGGGAGGCACTGGACACCAGGATGGACGACATTGAGCTCATGCACCACATCTGCCAACTGATGGAACAGCAGCAACTCTACCTGAACCCGAACTTGAAGTTGGCCGACCTGGCTACTGCCCTGGGCACCAACCGCAGTGTTATCTCCAACTGTATCAACTCGCAGCGCGACTGTTCCTTCCCACATTTCGTCAATACTTACCGCGTCACCCACGCCCAGAATCTGTTGCGCAACCAGCCCGACCTCAAGATTGCCCAAGTGTGGATGAGTGCGGGTTTCCCCAGTGAAGCCTCCTTCTACCGTATCTTCAAGGCCATCACCGGCACCACCCCCTCTGCTTGGAAAAGTCGCTAATCCCTCTTTTTAAACTACGAATTACGCGAATTTAACTAATTAGGCATCCGCATTCATGAACTGCACCCCAAAAGTTAGACACAAAACTTTTGGGGTGCAGTTCATAGTTAAATTCGTTAAATTCGTAGTTTCTCATAAGACTGCGGATGCCCAGAATGGCAAAATCGACTCTCAAAAGATAAATTGAGAGTCGGTTTTTACATTTTGGGAGTCCCCGAGAGCGTCAATCACTTAACTTTGCATACAACATTTAACTAGCAATAGCATTTCTCCAAATTTCCTTATATCGAAGAATCTGAAACCAATTCACATTATATAAGCATGTATTAACTTTAAACCCGTAATGCGTATGAAAAAATTATTATTTCTCTTAGCAACAATGCTGGCGACCTCGTTTGGATTGCAGGCACAAGGCACTTCGTGGCAAACCGCCACGCTCATCACTAGTGGGTCAACCAAGACCGGAACACTTGACGGCTCCACAACCGAAGCCTGGTACAAGATCAATGTGACCCAAGAAGGTAAAGTTGATATGATTGCCACTGCTAGCGGGGACCTGAGGTTCTATCCATATAAGTGCGCCCTTTATGGCTTCAAGAACAATGACACTTACTGGCTTGGCACTGACTTCATCGGCAACATGGGCAACACATCCACTGCTGATACCATCACCTACCAAGCCACCAATGTGGGTAAAGGTACCTATTACGTGAGGATTACCCGTCAATCAGGCAGTGGAACGTACAAGCTGAAATACACGTTCACGCCTTGTCCGCTGGCCAATGACGCAGAGCCCAACGACGATTACCAGCACGCCAGCCTGCTGCAAAGTGGCCAGACGGTGGAATGCCGATTGGGCTACCATACTTCGGATGACATCACCGACAAGGAAGACTTTTTCAAAATCGTCGTTCCTGAAGAAGGACACGTCGATATGATTGCCACCGCAACCGAGGATCTGAGGTTCTATCCGTACAAATGCGCCCTTTATGGCTTCAAGAACGATGACACTTACTGGCTTGGCATTGACTTCACCGGCAACATGGGCAACACATCCACTGCAGATACCATTACCTACCATGCCACCAATGTGGGTAAAGGTACCTATTACGTGAGGATTACCCGTCAATCTGGCAGTGGAGGCTACAGGCTCAAATACACGTTCACGCCTTGTCCGCTGGCCAATGACGCAGAGCCCAACAACGATTATCAAACTGCTGCTTGGCTGCCTAGCGGAAAGACTAAGCAAGGACGCTTGGGCTACCACACCTCGGATGACATCACTGACACTGAGGACTGGTACCGAATCACCGTAAATAAGCCAGGCCCTGTCGAGTTAACAGCCACCGCTACTGAGGACCTGAGGTTCTATCCATATTACTGCGCCATTTATGGCATCAATGACAATGGTAGCACTTACCACATTAAAGATTTCACCGGCAACATGGGCAATACATCCACTGCTAATGTCATCACCTTGCAAGCTGACGAATTCTACGCGGGCACCTATTACGTGAGGATTACCCGTCAATCAGGCAGCGGCGGCTACAAGCTGACCTATAACGGTCCGACACAAACGGGCGATGTGGACGGTAACCACAAAGTGACCATTGATGATGCGGTAAGTCTTGTTGACCATTTGCTGGGCTTACTTGACCCCTCGTTCGAAGTTGCTGATGCCGACGTGGACGGTGACGGCAAAATCACCATCGGCGATGTGACCGATATGATCGATCTGCTGCTGGATGAGGAATAACTCCCATGAGGTACAGTTTCACATGATTTAGTCTGATAATGGATAAAAGTAGTGTGAGATTTGCCTAACGAATGATGATACAAGAAAACTGTTTTCGGGCTGGGGCCTTGTCCTCAGCCCGTTTTTCTCATCTCATAATTTCATAATGTTGCGGAGGAAGTCGGAAAATGCAGAGTAATCCGTTATTTCTAAAATGGCTGTAAATACCTCAGTTTTATCAGACAAATCAGTTGTTTGATGCTTGAGAGATGTTTAGATTTTTGAGAAAGGGTTAAAAATCTAATTTAATTATTTTCAACGTTTTAATTTTGATTTGAAGTTAGATTTTTGTTTTGGGGTATTGTTAAGCTACTCATATTCTAATAACTTTGTGAAAATTTATGATTTAATAGAACTGTTGACCTATGAGACAAAAAATGACTTTCATGATTCTTGCCGCTGTTGCACTGCTAGTGGGTGCTGGAAGCGGCAACGTATGGGCCCAGGATGCGTTGCAACTCACTGCTGACGCGACCCAGGTGACTCAGAACTTCGACGGCATGTGGGATAGTGACGCCCAGGCAGCGACGCTCGATATGCCGCAGGGATGGCGTGTGGAGCGCCAGATGAACGCGCCCCGCACGATGGGCAGCTATGCCAATGCAGCGACTACCGTCATGTACACTGGCGGCATTAGCCTTGCCAGCAACGCCAAGAACGGTACGTGGAACTTCGCTTCCAGCAGCGTGCCCAGCGACTGCTCGGTGGGAGGCCTGTCCACCACAGTGGATGGAGGCACCCGCTGCATCAGTGTGATGACTTGCCTGCACAATGCCGGCGACGAGTCCATCACCAAGTTGACCCTGAACTACGACATCGAGAAGTACCGCAACGGCGACAATGCCGCCGGCTTTGCTGTGCAGCTCTATGTCTCGACCGATGGTGTCACGTGGAACAATGCGGGTGATGACTTCTACACCTACTTTGCCCCTGATGCCGCCACGATCGGTGCCGAGGTAGTCCCCATCAGCACTACTGCCGTCAACGGCAAGCAGCTCATGGTGGACGTTGCCGCCGGCAACGACCTGTACTTGGCTTGGAACATCAGCGTGGCCAGTGGCAGCAGCCCTAACAAGGCGATGGGTCTGGCCATTGACAATGTGGTTATCGACGCCACCTTTGCCTCGCAGGACCAGTCCTGCTACATCTATGTCGAGGATGTGACCAAGTGGAGCAGCCTGCTGATGGCTGTTGATGCCGCCGAGGCTCAGCCTGCCAGCGGCAGTGCTGTGGTCAATGGTGTGACCTACAAAGTGTGGTCCATGGCCATGGACGGTGCCGAGCATGCTCTCGTGTTCACCGACAACAACGGCAATGCTGTGAACAGCACCATTACCGCCGATGGTGACCACTACCTGTGCCTGACCAAGGATGAGGTAACCGAAATCACCGATCCCCAGAACTATACCGGCTATGTTGACCCGACGCGTCCCCCGTTTGTGGCCTCGGGCATCTATCTGCGCGGTGAGGTGAACAGCTGGGGCGCCGTGGCCGATTGGGAATTCAGCAACGAGGGCAACGGCACTTATGTGCTGTATGACAAGACCCTGAGCGGCCAGTTCAAGGTCGCCGACTCGGGCTGGACCAGCGCCTGCAACTACGGCAGCAACGGCACCAGTGTCCAGGTGGACGTTCCCTACAACCTCGTGTTGGGTACCAACGACAATATCTCCTGCGGCGGCAACACCTACGTGTGCAAGCGCATTGTCCTCAACATCGTTGACGGTGCTGCCACGCTGATGCTCGTGAGCGATGACGACGACACGGGCCTGACCTCGGTCTATGTCATCGGTGACAACAACGGCTGGAATTATATGGACACGTCGGGCGAGTTGAAACTCGTCGAGGGCAAGACCTTCCAGGGTCAGGTGACCATGCCTGCCGTGGGCGACGGCTACAGCCACTGGCGCATCTATCAGCGTCTGGGCATGGGCGGCGTCTGGGGTGCCGAGAATGACCTCACTGGCGACAACACTGCCGGCACGCTCATCAAGGGCGCCACAGGCAAGGTGTCGACCGCTCCGGGCACCTATGACGTGACCTTCAACCTCGAGACGGGCGAGTACAGCCTCGTGCTGGCCTCCTCAACGCCCACCTCGATGACGCTGCAGCCCGCCAATGTCGTGCTCGTGCCCGAGTTGCCCGAGCAGGTCAAGGTGCTCTCGCTGAACAACAGCCTCATTTATTATAATGACCAGGATGCGGTGTTCAACGGTATTGCCCAGGCTATGGGTAAGGATGCCCACTGGACTAAGCACACCCTGTTGGGCAAGTCGCTCCTGACCCATTGGGAAGAAGGCGACGGCGTGGCCGAGGACGGTAACCCCGGTGCCAAGATGCTCGTGCGCAGCGAGGCATGGAGCCACATCATCCTGCAGGAGCAGAGCTCGCTGCCCCGCACCAATATCGAGTCCTTCCGCGCCAACGTAAAGCGCTGGGTGGATTACATCCGCGAATACTGCCCCAACCCCAACGCCATCATCATCGTGCCCGTGAACTGGGCCTATAGCGGCGACTGGGAGAACTACACCGCCTTTAACTCGACCTTTGTCCAGAACTATCAGGATGTAGCCCTTGACTTGGGCGTGACGCTGTGTCCCGTGGGCGTGGCCTATCAGGAGGTTTATGACCTGGAGGGCAGCACAGGCACCCAGACGTGGTTCCTCGATGACCGCCATCCGACCCTCAAGGCCACCTATATGGCCGCTGCGATGGAATACGGTCTCATCTATGGCGAAGACCCCATGGAGATCACTTGGGCACCCAGCGGCCTGAGCGCTGACGATGCCGCTGCCATGCGCGGCTATGCCAGCCGTGCCTTGAACGGCTTCACCAACTATGTGGACCATACCGCCGGCCAGGTACATTACAAGGTGACCGTGCGCGACCAGTTCGGCATGGAGATCGATGCTCCCACCCCTGTGGAGATGACATTGAGCGGTGGCGGTGAGATTGACGCTGACCTGGTATTTACCACCGACGGCACCAATGGCGAATATGCCGTGACCGCCACAACGGGTGACTTTACCCAAAACGCAACAGTTAAGGTAGCCACTGCATTGACCGAGGTGGTGACCTATCCTGCCATCGAACTGAACGAGACTACCCTTAGCGCCAGCGAGAGCTTTGACGTGATGGGTGAGGATGCTACTGCCACATTGCCCCAGGCTTGGCGCATCGACCGCATCCTGACCGCACCGCGCACGCTGGGCCGCTATGACCAGGCCGATGACCAGACGATGTACAGCGGCGGTGTGAGCCTGCCCAGCAATGCCAAGAACGGCACCTGGAATTTTGGCGACAATGCAGGTGATGACCGTGCACTGGGCGGCATCTCGACCGGTGTAGCTAATGGCACCCGCTGCGTCAACGTCTATGCCCACCTGCTGAACACGGGCAAGAAGGACATCGAGAATCTCAATGTCACCTATAACATAGAGAAGTACCGCAAGGGTAATAACAGTGCCGGTTTTGCCGTGCAGCTCTATTACTCTATCGATGGCCGCAACTGGACCAGTGCAGGTAACAACTTCTACACCTACTTCGCTCCCGACAGCGAGACGGCAGGTTATGAGACCGTTCCCGGTGAAGTGGTCCCCGTGAGCGCCGTGCTCGGCACGAAACTCGCACGCGGTTGTGACCTGTATCTGGCATGGAACATCAGTGTCGCCAGCGGCGATGCCGCACAGGGCGCGATGGCTCTGGGTATCGACGACTTCGCCATCAGCGGCGAGCTGCCCACGATTCCCGCCAGCCAGCACTACATCTATGTAAACGACTTGACGGGTTGGGACGCCTTGGGATTGTATGCTTGGGGTGACAGCGAACTCTTCGGCGCATGGCCCGGTGAGGCCAGTGTGGGCGATGCCATGATCAATGGCGTCAACTACAAGGTGTTCCTGCTTGATACCGAGGGTGGCAACTACCACTTGATTTTCAACAACTGGAACAACGGCTTGCAGCTGCCCGACTATGACATCGTGGCCGACCGTGACTACTACTTCACCATCACTGCCGACGGCGTGAAGGAGGATGACGTGGCCTCTGTCATCGAAAGCATTGTTGATGAGGCCCCCGTTATCACAATCAATGGTAAGCAGGTGACCTATCCTGGTGCCATTACGGTCTATAACATCAACGGTCAGGCTATCGCTACCGGCAAGGACTGCGTGGGCCTTTCTCACCTGTCCCGCGGCATCTACATCGTGCAGGGCCGCAGTGGCAGCCACGTTGATACCATCAAGCTCACTATCGGTTCATAACCAATTATTCATTTAATCCGGCTGCCGCATGTCCTCATGTGGCAGCTTTTTTTATCCTCTAAAAACAGTGAGGTTATCTAAAGTAAGGTGTTCAATAAAATTGTTAATACTTGAGCAAGATTTGGTGTTGCCATACAATAGTCCTGTTTTTCTTTCGTTTATGTTCTTAAAAAAACTGAAGCGGATAGATTATTTTGGCTGATTGGGTAAAATGATGTAATTTCGCAGTGTTAAAACAAATCCAAGGCACGATATCACGATGAAAATAGGGAATATAGACTTGGGGGAACGCCCCGTGATGCTGGCACCCATGGAGGATGTGACTGACCAGTCATTCAGGCTCATCTGCCGTGAGCAGGGTGCTGACATGGTCTATACCGAGTTTGTCAGTGCCGATGCGCTGATTCGCAGCATCGAGCGGTCGTTTGAGAAGATGACGATTGTGCCTGGCGAGCGTCCGGCAGCTATCCAGATCTATGGCCGCGACAAGGATGCCATGGTCGAAGCCGCCCGCATTGCCGCAGCCGCCAAGCCCGATTTTATTGACATCAACTGGGGCTGTCCCGTCAAGAAGATTGCGGGCAAAGGCTCGGGTGCCGGCATGTTGCGCAACGTGCCGCTGCTGCTCGAAATCACCCGTGCCGTGGTCGATGCCGTCGACCTGCCGGTAACAGTAAAAACCCGACTGGGATGGGATCATGACAACAAGATTATTGTGGAGCTCGCCGAGCAGTTGCAGGATTGCGGCATCGCCGCGCTCACCATTCACGGCCGCACCCGTTCCCAGATTTACAGCGGGGAGGCAGACTGGACCCTCATCGGCAAGGTGAAGAACAATCCCCGCATGACCATCCCCATTATCGGCAACGGTGACGTGACCACTCCCCAACGCTTGAAGGAGTGTTATGACCGCTATGGCGTTGATGGCGTGATGGTGGGAAGGGCAAGCATTGGTGCGCCATGGATTTTCCGCGAAATGAAGCAGTACCTGCTCACGGGCGAACTGCCCCAAATCAGCAACGGGGAGAAGATGGCACTCATCCGACGCCAGATTGCCGAGAGCATCGACCGCATCGATGAGTACCGCGGCATCCTGCACATCCGCCGCCACCTGGCTGCAACGCCGCTGTTCAAGGGCATCCGCAACTTCCGTCCCACCCGCATTGCCATGTTACAGGCCAACACGCGTCAGGAACTGGAAGCCATTCTTGACCACATCGAGAACGATATATTACCAAACTCAGAACACCTAACTCAAGAAGATGATGAGAAGAAGGATAATCAATAGTGTTATCATGTTGATGATTATCGTGTCGTTCACCTGTCAGGCACAAGTGACGCGCCACGAGGTGAAGCTGGGACATTTTTCACGGCTTTCGTTGTTGGATGACATTAACGTGAATTACCGCTGCCATGCCGACTCGGCAGGTTTAGCCGTTTTCACGTGCACACAGGAGGTTGCTGACCACCTTATATTCACGATTAACAGTTCTGGCCGGTTGAGCATTCAGGTGGATGATGCCTTTGAGCGACAGGGTAATCTGCCCACCATCACCCTCTATTCAAAATCACTCGATGAAGTCGAGAATTCGGGCGACAGCACACTCCGGGTTTCGGGTCTGCCGCCGATGAAGGCGTTCAAGGTGAGGCTCATCGATAACGGCAAGGTGATTGCACGCGCACTCAGGGCCTCAAAACTCGAGCTGCAGATCCTTAGCGGCAAGGGTAAAATCATTGCCGACGGTTCCTGTGACGAGCTGGCGTTGCGGCTTGTGGGAACAGGCGAGATACAGGCCGATAACGTCCTGGCCACCAGTGTGTCGTGCCGCATCATGGGCACGGGCACTATCGGGTGCAACGTTAATGGCGGTGAGCTCAAGGTGAGCGGCAGCGGCACGGGCAAGGTCTATTATAAGGGACAGCCCAGCAAGGTGACTGTGCGCAAGCTGGGCACCATCAAAGCGATACCTATGGAATAGGCTTTAGACCATTAGGTAACAGACATATAAAATCATTAACAATAGATAAACCGGAAACTAAAATCTAAATAATTATGTTTAAGAAAGAAACTTACATTGAGAGACGCGACGGGTTGAAGAAACGCGTGGGCGATGGTGTGATTTTACTGTTCGGCAACAACGAGTCGCCGTGCAACTATCCCAATAACGCTTATTATCCCTTCCGTCAGGACTCGTCGTTCTTGTACTACTTCGGCCAGCAGCGCGACGGTCTGGTGGGTGTAATCGACATCGACAACAATAAGGAAATCCTGGTGGGCGATGACATCGACATCGAGGATATCGTGTGGTATGGCTCGGTGGACAGCGTGGCCGACATGGCTGCCCAGGTGGGCGTGGCCAACTCAGCCCCGATGAAGCAGCTGCAGGTAATCTGTGACGAGGCCAAAGCCAAGGGCCGCCGCATCCATTTCCTGCCCCCCTACCGCCACGACACCAAGATCCAGATCATGGACCTGCTGGGCATCCATCCCGACAAGCAGGCCGAGGCCGTGTCCCACGACTTGCGTATGGCGGTCATCAACATGCGCTCGGTGAAGACGGCCGAGGAGATTGCCGAACTGGAGCGCGCCGCCGAGGTGGGCTACCTGATGCATACTACCGCCATGCGCCTGATTAAGCCGGGCGTGACCGAGAAATACATTGGCGGACAAATTGACGGCATCGCCGAGAGCTATGGCGCAAAGGTGAGCTTTGCCACCATCTTCTCGCAGCATGGCGAAATCATGCACGGCAATCCGTCGATGGCTCCGCTCGAGGCCGGCCGCCTCGCCCTGTGTGACTGCGGTGCCGAGACCATGGAGTTCTATTGCAGCGACAACACCCGCACTATGCCCGTCACCGGCAAGTATGACCAGCGTCAGCTGGAGATTTACCGCATCGTTGAGGAATGCCACGACCTGGCCCTGGATATCTCCAAGCCCGGCATGAAGTATATGGACGTGCACATGGCCGTTTGCCGCCGCATGACCGAACGCCTCAAAGAACTGGGCCTGATGAAGGGCGATGTTGACGAGGCTGTTGCTGCCGGTGCCCACGCCATGTTCCTGCCTCACGGTCTGGGACACATGATGGGTATGGATGTGCACGACATGGAAGGTCTGGGACAGATTTATGTGGGCTTTGACGAAGAGACACGCCCCCGTTTGGATCAGTTCGGCACCAACGCCCTGCGCATGGGACGTCGCCTGCAGGAAGGCTTCGTCGTGACCGATGAGCCGGGTATCTACTTCATTCCCGCCCTCATCGACGACTGGCGCGCCAGCGGCCACTGCGCCGAGTTCCTGAACTTCGGCAAACTGGAGACTTACAAGGACTTTGGCGGCATCCGCATCGAGGACGACATCCTCATCACTGCCGACGGCTGCCGTTTCCTGGGCGAGAAGCGCATCCCCTATCATCCCCAGGATGTAGAGGACTTCATGGCCGGCCAATAACGGCATCACGCTTATCTGGAAAAGAAATCAAGTCCGTCAGCACAAGAGTGGCTGGCGGACTTGTTATTTATTCGGTTTGCGATGGGTCGTCTAGATGGCAGGCTCAAGGCTGAGGCCTGACTTGATGATGAACACGAGCAAAACAAGCAGCAATGCGATAATAAGGTAGGCGATGATCTTGAACGGCTTGCTTGGCATGGTGCCGTTTTGATGCAGCCGGCGAGGCATGCTGTTGCCATTGTAACGCTGGCTGCGCGACATGGTACGCAGCTTTTCCTCGACCTGGTTGTTATGCATCTGGCGAGGTTCTGGCTTCGGCTGCTCGGTCTTGGGCGCGGGTTGAGGCTTGGGCGCTTCCTGGACGGGTGCAGGGGCCTGTCGCTTGGGTGCAGGGGCAGCTCCTGTTTTGCTAAAGGGGGCGCTCAAGTCAGCGCCACAATATGGGCAGAAGCTGATGCCGCTAGGCAACTGCTTGCCGCAGCTGTGGCAAAATTTGCTGCTGTCAAGCTTGGAGGGGTCCACATTGGCAGTGTGGCGATAGGGGGCGTCGCTGTCATCACGCACGACAAGAGCACCGTTGATGTAACGGCACACGGCTAGGCACTGAGGGCACACGACTTGGCTATCGTGAATCACAAGCTCCTCCTGTGAAACAGCCATCCATTTTCCACATTGGGGACATCTTAGTTCCATCGGTAAATGTTTCTTGACGTGGGTGCAAAATTACTGCAATGATATCAAAAATGCAAATTATTTGCCTGTTAGTCGATTACTAAACCCATAAGAAGGTCTTAAAAATGCCTCAAAATCAAAAATTGTTGCCTTTTTGCTTTTACATTTTAAGAATAACTATTACTTTTGCAGCCGCTAAAGTGTCGAAAACATTAAAATTAACACAATAGAAATGGCAAAAAAACAAGATCAAGGTGCCCGTACGACCCTCGAAGAGGTGAATGAGTCACTCACGTCGGCGGCACAACGCATTGAAGACAACAAGAAGTACATCAACTGGGCGCTCATTGCTATCGCAGTGCTTGCAGTCCTCGCTGGTGGTTACATTTATCTGCACAACAAGAATGAGCAAGAGGCTAAGGAACAGATTGGTAAGGCCGATATCAAGCGCTTGCTGGGTGAGCAGGATGAGGCATTAAAGGATTATGAGAAGGTCGCTGCCGACTTTGGCAACAAGACCGGTGAGCTTGCTCATCTCAACGCCGCTACCCTGTTGTATGAAAAAGGTGAGTATGAGAAGGCTGCTAAGCATCTCGAGGAGTTCAGCCCCAAGGGCAACCTCATTGGTCCCGCATCACAGTCGCTGCTGGGTGACTGCTATGTGAACCTGAAGAAACTGGACAAGGCAATGGCTGCCTATGAGAAGGCCATCAGCCTGTCGGGTGACAACGAGGCTTATACCCCCGCATTCATGATGAAGAAAGCCACGATCCTTCACGAGCAACAGAAGTATGCCGACGAGGCTGCCATCTACCAGACCATCAAGGACAAGTATCCCACCTACGGTCAGCAGAACGGTCTCAATATCGAGAAGTACTTGGAGCGTGCCAACGCACTTGCAGGCAAGTAATTATCACTTCATAATGATTTAATTTTTTAAGAGTTGGACAAAACATGGTTTTGTGCCGACTCTTTTTTTACAAGAATTCTAGAACTTATGACACCTATTTATCATCGCATATTGCTCAAGCTCAGCGGCGAGTCGCTGGCAGCCGAGCAGGGTAGTGGCATCGACGCGCAGCGCGTTGCCGACTATGCCACCCAAATCAAGGAAATCGTGGACGCTGGCGTACAGGTAGCCATCGTTGTGGGCGGCGGTAACATCTTCCGCGGCCTCAAGGGTGCCGCCCAGGGCTTCGACCGCGTCAAGGGCGACCAGATGGGTATGCTTGCCACGGTTATCAATGCACTGGCTATCTCATCGGCCCTCGAGGCCATCGGCCAGCCCGCACAGGTGTTCACCGCCATCGGTATGTTCCCCATTGGCGAGCCCTACAGCAAGTGGCGCGCCATCGACGCCATGAAGGCCGGTAAGGTCGCTATCTGCTCCTGCGGCACGGGCAGCCCCTTCTTCACGACTGACACGGGCAGCACATTGCGCGCCATCGAGGTCGAGGCCGACGTTATGCTCAAGGGAACCCGCGTGGACGGTATCTACACCGCCGACCCCGAGAAGGATCCCACTGCCACCAAGTTTGACCGCATCACCTATGACGAGATCTATAACCGCGGCCTCAAGGTCATGGACATGACCGCCACCGTGATGGCCCGCGACAACAACCTGCCCATCCACGTCTTCAATATGGACGTGATAGGCAACCTCAAGAAGGTGATGAGCGGCGAGCCCATCGGCACCGTGGTCACACTTTGATGCGGGCTAAAGCCCGCAGTTTAGAGTTTAGGGTTTAGTGTTTAGAGAGCATCCGCATTTAGGCTCGCTGCGCCCGCAGTTTAGAGTTTAGGGTTTAGTGTTTAGAGAGCATCCGCATTTAGGCTCGCTGCGCCCGCAGTTTAGAGTTTAGGGTTTAGAGAAGCTCTTGCTCCCGATTGTCTCACGCAAAGGCGCTAAGTCTTTGTGTTTCTAAGGTAAGAATTATCAGCCATCCGGCGATTCTATTTTCAAGGCAGCTTTCACAACTCGAACAACTTGATGATTAGATAGTTGTTATAGTTGTGAAAGTTGTCTTTATATAATTGAAATCGCCTTTTTGGTCTTCCTTGTCTTCGGTTTTTTGTCAACCTGTTTCATGACGTTGTGGGCCCACGGTATTGTTTATGGAGTTGTCAGCCTTGTTGGGGAGGGAAAGGTGAATTCCTGCGTTTTTAACAGTTTAGGATTGTTAAAAAATGTAATAATGTGGCGATTTGGGGTAAAAAGGCCATTTTTAGTGACTTTTTGCCCACAAATTGGCATTGCGATAGTAATTTTGTAGTCCCAAAATCTCCACTTCAGGTTTGTATATAATAAATAATGTGATAGCAATGAAAAGAATTACGACATTAGTACTCTCATTAGCAGCTTTCGGTATGTCAGCATTTGCCGGTGGCCTGCTGCATAACACCAACCAGCACATCGCTTTCATGCGCATGATGGCTCGTGGCGCTAGCCACGAGATTGATGGTGTTTATACCAACCCCGCCGGCCTGGCTTTCATGGATCACGACGGTTGGACCCTGTCGCTGAATATCCAGAGTGCCACGCAATCACGTGATGCCCTCACCACGTTTGCCCTCTTCCCCGAGGCTGACCATACCCGTCTGTACAAGGGCAAGGCTTCGGCTCCCGTCATTCCGTCGCTCTACGGTGCTTACAAGAAGGACCGCTGGACGTTCTCGGGCTTCTTTGGTTTCACTGGTGGCGGTGGCAAGTGCTCATTTGACAATGGTCTGCCCGTGTTTGATGCGAGCATCATGGCTGGCATCTACGCTCAGACGGCACAATTGGCTCAGGCTCTTGCTTCGAATCCCGCCACGGCTCCCATCATGGCCGACCCGCGCATTTCATCCATGTTGCCGTTGACGTCCGACAAGTATGACATCAACTCATCGATGAAGGGCCGCCAGTACATCTACGGTCTGCAGTTGGGTGCCACCTACAAGATTTTGGATTGGATGAGCGCCTACGTTGGTGGCCGCATGAACTACTTTGATGGTAACTATACCGGCTTTGTCAAGGTGCTGCCTAAGCCCGAGTTGGCAAGTGGTGTTCAGCAGGTTGCTATTGCCTATCCCTCGCTGGCTCCCACCTTGAGCGCGCTGGTGAACCAAAACGGCGAGATGGCCAACATCGACTTGAACTGCTCTCAGACCGGTTGGGGCGTCACCCCCATCATCGGCCTAGACCTCGTGTGGAAGGGCTTTACCTTGGCCGCAAAGTATGAGTTCAAGACCAACCTCAGCATCGAGAACGACACCAAAACCGCCATTGCCGAGCCCGCCGCCTTCGAGTCAGCCCTTGCCGACTACAAGCATGGCGTGAACACGCCCAACGACCTGCCCGCAGTACTCTACACTGCCCTCGGTTACGAGATCATCCCCGACAAGCTCCGTGCCACCGTCGAGTACCACTACTATGACGACAAGCATGCCGAGATGGCCAAGGACAAGCAGAAAGCCCTGCGTCATGGCACTCACGAGGTGCTGGCTGGCGTGGAGTGGGACATCAACAAGATGTTCACCGTGAGCGCTGGTGCCCAGAACACCGACTACGGCTTGAGTAACGCTTACCAGACCCACACCTCCTTCTCCTGCGACAGCTACTCCATCGGCTTCGGTGGTGCTGTGAACCTGAGCGAGAAGGTGAAAGTGAACGTGGGCTACTTCTGGACCACCTACAAGGACTATGACCGCAGCGAGGAGAACTACTTCGGCACCACCCTGCCCGGTAAGGACACTTACAGCCGCACCAACAAGGTATTCGGTGCCGGTATCGACTTCAAGTTCTAAAGAGAAGAGTTCACTAAAAATCTATTCCTAATTGTCACGCCGCCGCTCGATAGCAAAATCGGGCGGCGGCATTATAAATCTCTAAACTGTAAACTATAAACTATCTCAGCAGGTTGGACATCATGGTGTTCCAGTCCTGGGCATCCGAGATGCTGCTGAGCATCCCTTGGTGAACTGGAAACGCCAGACTGTCGTTGAGGGTGTAGGTCACTTGGGGCAGTTTAACGTATAAGCTCAACGTGTTCAGCGTCTCGCCTGTCTTGTATTGTTCTCCCAGCTGCTTGAAATCGGCGGCATTGATGTAGTATAGGCGGTCACCCTTGTTGCACAGGTAGATGCGTGAGAAATCTCGTTCGCTCAGCTCTTGGGCGCATTGCAGCAGGCAGCGGGTGACGTCAAAGCGGTCGAAATTGCGTTCATCGGCCTTGCCCACGTTGAAGGACAGTTCCTTCATGGGGTTGTACCAGGGTTGTCTCACCTCGATATTGATGCCGTTGTTGGCGGGATCGAGATTCTTGAGCTGCACCCGTGAAATGACCTTGCGTCCGCCGCGCACAGCGTCCACCGACACAAAGGCGTGAGCAGCCACCAGTGCTAGCACCGCAATGATGAGAAGCAGGAGCAGTTTATCGTTGCGGCTCATGGCTTCTCAAATTTGAGAGTTACCCCTTCGGGGGCTACAGTGAGTGTGGCGGGGCAGCCCTCGATGATGGGGTAGTTCCAGCTCTCGTCGTGGCTGGCGGGGAAGTCGTAGCACACGGGGATGTTGTATTGGTTCAATGTCTCGCTCAGCATCTCGTTCATGTCGGTGTAGCCGTCGCGGGGCTCATACTCGGTGAAGCGTCCCACGATAATGCCCTTGACGCGGTTGAGCACGCCCTTGAGGCGCAGTTGCTGCAACATGCTGTTGACGCGCGGCAAGTTCTCGCTCACATCTTCAAAGAACAGGATGATGTCTTTGCCCCTGATGTTGTCGCGGTCCAGGAAATCCCACTGGCTGCTGCCGCCGATGTTGGTGAACACGGCCATGTTGCCACCGATGACGATGCCCTTGGCTTTACCCTGTTTGTTCAATGGATGGGCCGGGACGGTGTAACTGGGCAAATGGCCCGTCAGCACGTCACGCAACATCAGGTTGATGCTGTCGTTGGCACCGCGTTCGCCCAGGGCACCACCCATGTTGGCATGCAGGCTCATCACGCCGCTGCACACCATAGCGCTGTGCAGAGCGGTGATGTCGCTGTAGCCCACAATCCACTTGGGGTGCCGCTTGAAGTCGGCATGAGTCATCGGGTCGAGCAGCATAGCAGCCCCGTAACCACCACGCGAGCACACGATGGCCTTGATTTCGGGGTCATTCAGGGCCCATCTCAAGTCGGCACAGCGCTCCTGGATGGTGCCGGCATACATGTGATACTTGGTCAGGACATGCTCCCCGATGACGGGTTCAAAGCCCCACTCGCGCAGCGTAGCGGCTGCTTTTTCGGGATTCTCGTTGCCGGGCGTGCTGGCGGGAGAAATAATGGCGATTTTGTCGCCTGGCTTGAGTGCCTGTGGCATGATGAGTGTTGCCGTCTTGTGAGGCTTGTGCGTACCTTTATGGCGGGGTTTCCTCTGGCCGTTTGCCATGGTTGTCATTGTGGCTAGTAAAGCGATAGTGGCTATCAAAAGAATACGTTTCATCATATTATTTGGTCTTGTGGAGACGCAAGGTTTTGTGTCTCAGTTTCTTATTCAATTTGGTGACGCAAGATTCTGCTTCTTAAATAATTTCATGATCCTCTCATGGGATTCTTGCAGTCGCTCCCACGGTATGCGGCCCTGTTTCACCGATTCCACAATCATGTCCACGAGTTTGAAAGGCCTGTCGGCCTCAAAGCCGGTGCTGATGTTGTTGCCCACACAGATGAGGTCGGCACCCGCGTTGATGGCGAGTTCCAGTGCCGTGGGAATGCTGTACTGGTTGCGTATGGCTTGCATGTACAGGTCATCAGTCACGATAACGCCATTATAACCCATCTGGCTGCGTAGCAGTCCGTTAAGTGTCTTGGCAGACAGTGTGGCGGGATACTCGTCGTCGATGTTGCGGTTGAACAGGTGGGCGGTCATGATCAAGTCGGCCTTGCCGGCGTCGATGAGCATCTTGAAGGGTTCCAGTTCCTGGGGTGTCCAGCCGTTAGTCACATCAACGAAGCCATAGTGTGAGTCGTCGATGGCGTTGCCGTGTCCGGGGAAGTGCTTCAATGTGCACAGCATGCCCTGGCGGTGGCTCTCGTCGATGAACCATCCGGCATGGCGGGCAATCACTGCAGGGTCGGTCGAGAAACAGCGCAGGAAGTGTCCCACGGCGGCGCAGTCGTGGTTGAGGACATCGACCACGGGAGCCAGATTGACGTTCACACCCGCCTCGCGCATCTCACGGGCCAACCGTGCGGCATAGTATCGGGTGGTGTCCTCGTTATCGACAGTGCCCAGATATTCGGCCGTCACCGTGGGCAGGAAACCGTATTGCGGTTTCAGGCGCGCCACCTTGCCTCCCTCCTGGTCGGTGGCGATGAGCAGGGGATAGTCGGCCCACGCCTGCAGCTGGGAAGTCATGCGCGTGAGGCGTTCCTTGCTGGTGATGTTGCGGGAACCCAGTGTGGCCTCGCCCGTCATGTCAATGTCAAACAGGACGATGGCGCCCACCTTGAGGTCACGCACATAGCGTGCCGCGTCACAGTCCTCGGTCACGCTGTCGCCCTTGAAGCCCACCATCAGCATCCCGGCGGCATAGCGGCGCAGCACCGAGTCGGGCGGCAGTTGCGGAAAAAGGCTACTGGCTGCCAGCAGCGTGGTGGCCAGTGTCAACAATATCCTCTTCATCTGGTTATCTTCACCTCCTTTAAAAAGAAAACAATCGGTCTAATACAAAGACAATAAATACAACAAATACAATCAACTGTTTTATTGTACTTATTGTATTTATTGTTTTCCTTTACTTACGTTATTTGTCAAAGAAGTGGAAGAAATAGTAGCAGGCGATCCAATCGACACGCACACCACGGGCAAAACCGATGGTTTTTTTCTCGGCATCGGTTACCTTGCCGTCGTTGATGCTGATGTACCCCAGGATATTGCTCTCACCGTCTCGAACGGTGCCATCGGTGTTGATATAGCCGATGCGGTTGCCTGCGGTGTCATAAATCTCCAATTCCTTGATGACGCCCACTGCCGTGCCCTTCACATTCAGCACGGTGCCATCGGCGTCAAACGAACCAGCCGATCGGCCTGTCTCGTCCCTGACAACACCATTGCCATTGATGCGGCCAATGCTGTTGAAGTCGGCATCGCGCAGCACTTGTGCGTCTGCCTGGGTTGCCATGATGCCAGTCAGTGCCAGCACCACTGCAGTGATGTATAATCTGAACTTTTTCATAGTCGTTTCCTCCCTTCAATTCATTTTATCATTATGTATCCCTTAGACTTGGAATAAGCCACAAAGTTAAATTCTTTTTTCAAATTATACAAATTCTATTCCAAGGCACTTAATGTGGCGAGAATAGAGCAATCACTCAGCGAAAGCTATCATAAAGCCTTTTCTCTCGTGTTTTTAGACGCTTTATAGTTGTTTTTTAATAGAGATGAGATACTATTGTGGGAAATATGATTAACTTTGCAATAATTTTAATTAAATTCGGATTATTTTTTTCAAAAAGAGAATAACATTTATGAACAAAAACACAATTTGGCAATGGGTGTGCTTACTCATGGTGGGCGCTATCATGAATTCTTGTGGGGTGGATATTCCTAAGGAGAAGCAGTCGTCTTATGAGACGATGACCGTGCAAAAAACGGATATAGAGGTGCCTGTGAAGTATAGCGCCAAAATGAAAGGCCAGGCCGATGTGACCATCATGCCCCAGGTGAGCGGACAATTGATGAAGATTTATGTGACCGAGGGTCAACAGGTGAGCAAGGGGCAGGCCCTCTTTGCCATCGATTCTCGCAATGCTCAGCATGAATTGGAGTCGGCCCGAGCCAACCTTCAGGCGGCCCAAGCCAATCTACAGGCTGCAATCTCTCAGGCCAACAGCGCCAAACTGGAGTATGAGAGTAACAAAAACCTGTATGAGAAAAAGATTGTCAGCAATTACATGCTGGAGAGTTCCTTGAACACCTACAAGCAGGCGCAGGCTACCGTCAGCCAGGCAAAGGCATCGGTCAGCCAGGCGCAAGCCGCTGTGAATCGCGCCAAAGTGAACCTCGGCTTCTGCACAATTAAATCTCCCGTATCAGGCGTTATAGGTGAGATTATGGTTTATGCCGGCGACCAGGTGACTCCGATGACGCAATTGACCATTGTCAGCGGCAACCAGAAGATGGAGGCAGAATTCTCACTTCCCGAGTCTGTCCTCGAGGCGGGGAACGGTACCGAGTATCCCATCAAGGGACGCATCTCGACCTTGACGGGCGTGGTGAACGCCACAACCGGTTCGCTGGCATGCAAAGCCACTTTCCCCAACCCCGATGGTATCCTGTACTCCGGTATTCAGGGCACTGTTGTGCTGCCCTATAGCCGCCATGATGTGATGGTCATTCCCCAGACTGCTGTCGTGCGTTTGCAGGACAAATCCCTGGTATATAAGGTGAAGGGCGACAGCACGGCTACTGCCGTCACCGTGATGACGACCGATGCCGGCAACGGTAAGGATGTCATCGTGACCGAGGGCTTGAATGTCGGCGACCGCATCGTGACCGTCGGCGCCAACAACGTGCAGGAAGGACAGCGTGTCCTGTTCCCGGCTGAACCTAAAAAAGAAAAATAAATCATGAAGAACAACATCTTCATCAACCGATACGTGATGGCGTGCGCGATAGCGATTGTCATCACGCTGGTGGGCGTGATCTGCATGAGCACATTGCCCATCGAACAGTACCCCAACATTGCCCCGCCCATGGTGCGCGTCTCGACCTCTTATACAGGTGCCGACGCCAACACCATCATGAAGGCGGTGGTGCAGCCGCTCGAAGAGAACATCAACGGTGTGCCGGGCATGACCTATATCACCAGCTCGGCTTCGGCATCGGGCGATGTCTCGATCCAGGTCTTTTTTGAGCAGGGTACCGACCCTGACCTGGCTGCTGTGAACGTGCAGAACCGCGTCAGCCGCGCTACT
>CACYAW010000017.1 GCA_902772455.1 uncultured Bacteroidales bacterium | reverse complement strand
AGAGGACAAGATTCGAACTTGCGGTAGAGTTACCCCTACGGCAGTTTAGCAAACTGCTGGTTTCAGCCACTCACCCACCTCTCCGGAAGCTAGCTGAAAGTATTTTCAATAGCGAGTGCAAAGGTACTGCTTTTTTTGATACCTGCAAGCGTTTTGCTCAATTTTTTTTCAAAAATCACTGCTTTGCGTATCCAAAGGGCTTTTTTCTTGGGTTTTAGGTGGCTCTATCACAAAATTTTGTATCTTTGCAGCCCATTTAGTACGGGCAGTGTTTGTCCGTGACCACCAAAAAGAGAATAGAATAATGGCAGATATTACAATTGCGGGCGTGATGCGCGCTGGGGCCTATTCGCCCAACCATATTGGCAACGACACGGCCATCTTTAACCTCGTGGCTGAGCAGCTGCGCAAGCGCGGGTGCCAGGTGAACGTGTACAGCGAGGAGCAGTTCAACAAGCAGGAAATCGAGGAGCCGGTAGTGCTGGCCATGTGCCGCGAGCGGGCTAGCATCGCCAAGCTGCAGAAGCTTGAGGATGAGGGCAAGCTGGTGATTAACTCGGGCTACGGTATCGAGAACTGTACGCGCGAGCGCATGACGCGCATCCTGCTGGGGAACGGCATCCCTTATCCCGAGAGTCTGATTGTGAACACCAACGAGAACATCAAGGGGCAGTTGAAAAAGGCAGGCTTCAAGTCGTGCTGGATCAAGCGAGGCGATTTCCACGCTATGCACAAGGAGGACGTGAGCTACGTGCGCCATCCCGAGGAGGCTCAGGAGGTGCTGCAGGAGTACTTCTACCGCGGTATCACACGTGCCGTGATCAACGTGCATCTGCAGGGCGACCTGGTGAAGTTCTACGGTGTGAAGGACTCTCAGTTCTTCTATTGGTTCTACCCATTTGACGAGGGACACAGCAAGTATGGCTGGGAAGAGGTGAACGGCCACTCTCAGGGCATCGACATCGACCTGAAGAATCTGAAGGACATCTGCTCGCGCGCTGCCGAGGAACTGAACGTGGTGATCTATGGTGGCGACTGCATCGTGGATCCTGACGGCACCATCCGCATCATCGACTTCAACGACTGGCCCAGCTTTGCCCCGTGCCGCAACGAGTCGGCCCCGCACATCGCCAAGGCTGTGCTGGCGTTGGCCAAGGCCCATCTGGGACTGTAAAGTTAGGACTTAGGAGTTAGAAGTTAGAAGTTAGGAATTGGCATCCGCATTTATTTGTTGTCACTACTGTAAACTGCCAACTGAAAAAAGTAACTGAAGCATGACATTAAAAGAAGAATATCAGGCATCGCTCAAGTCGACGGACACCGAGGAGTGGTTCGACCTGCATTTCCATCGTCCCCTGGGTTTCCTGTGGGCCAAACTGTTTGAGAAGTTGGGGGTCAGCCCCAATGCGATCACTGTCGCCAGCATCTTCATGGGTGTTGTGGGTGGCATTATGCTCTATTTCCACCAGCCGCATTTGGCATGGCTCAACTGGGTGGGCATGTTGCTCATCACATGGGCCGACACCTTTGACAGCGCCGACGGCCAGCTGGCACGCCTCACGCAGCAGTACTCGCGCATGGGCCGCATCCTGGACGGTGTGAGCGGTGACTTGTGGTTTGCCGCAATCGGCTTTGCACTGGTGTTCAGGGAACTCGACTTTGGCGACAGCTGGACCGGTCCCAATTTCTTCGCCGAGCACGAGTGGCTGATTTGGGCTTTGGGCATCGGCTCAGGCCTCAGCCATGCCCTGCAGGCCGCGATGGCCGACTGCTACCGTCAGTTCCACCTGTTCTTCCTCAAGGGGCAGCAGGGCAGTGAACTGGAAAGCGCCGCCAAGCTGAAGGAACAGTACCATCAGCTGGAGTGGGGCAGGAACTTCTGGAGCAAGCTGCCGTTGTTCTTCTACAGCGGCTATACCGCCAACCAGGAGCGCATGACCCCCAACATGCAGCGCCTGCGTGCCGCTTTGAACGAGCGTTACGGCGAGAACGGCGTGCCCAGTCAGGAATTCCGTGAGTACTTCCGCCAGCTGAGCCTGCCGCTGATGAAATATACCAACATCCTCACCTTTAACACACGCATCATCGTCTGCTTCATCGCAGTGATTATCAACATGCCGTGGTTGTATTTCGCCTTCGAGATTGTGGTGTTTAACCTGTTGCTCATCTACATGGTGTGCCGCCACGAGGGCATTTGCAAGAAGGCGATTAAAGAGTTGGAAGTTAAAAGTTAGGAGTTTGAAGTTAGGATCTAGGAGTTTTCCCATCCTTAAGATAACAAGTTAGGGTCCCTAAAGTCATGAACGACTTTAAGGACCCTAACTGTTGCGTGGAGACACAAAATCTTGTGTCTCCACGTGGGTGGATTAGTATCCGAAGATTTCTTCGAGGGTGAGGCGGTGGATTGGAGCGATCTTCTCCAGAGCCTTGATGTCGAGTTCCTTCTCGTCACCCAGGATGAGGTAACGGTAGGGCTTGTTAGCCATGGATTGCTGCTCAAACTTGACGATGTCGTTGAGCTTGAGGTTGGGCAGCATTTCATACACCTTGCTGTTGATGTCGTAGTTGATGCCCATGCGCTGTGCAGCGAGGTAGCTCCACAGTACATTTCCACGCACCGTGCGGCGCGAAGCGAGTTTCTTCATCAGCGACTCCTTGGCGAGGGCAAATGCGTTCTCGCTTTGAGGAATGGTGCCCACGATCTTGTTGAACTCGTTGACGCAGTCCATCATCTTGTCGTTCTGGGTGATGATGTAGGTCATCGCATACTCGGGATGAGCCTTCTCGCTGGGCTGGCGGTAATAGGCGGCTGCCGAGTAGGCTAGGCCGCGGGCCTCGCGCAGCTCCTGGAAGACGATGCCGTTCATGCCACCGCCAAAGTACTCGTTGAACAGGTTGATGGTGGCAGCGTGTTCGGGTGCCCACTGGGTGCCCTCGTTGTGGTACTGTACCATGTAGATGTTCTTGGCCTCGTAGGGAGCCAGCAGGATCTCAGTCTTGGGAGTGGGTTGCTCCATATAGGGGGTGCCCACGGGAACGGCTGCCAGGTTCTTCTTGGTCTTGTGCACCTTGCTCAGGCACTTGTTCAGTTCCTTTTCGGTCATGGGACCGTAGTAAACCACGGTGTGCTGCATGTCACGCAGACCCTTCACGAGTTTGATCAGGTCGGCGGGTTTGGTGTCGCGCAGCTGCTGGTTGGTCATCGCGTCGGTATAGGCGTTGCGGGGACCGTATGTGCCATATGAGTTCAGGCGGTTGAAGCACTCGTCCTGGCTCTGCTTGGCATCGTTGCGGCTCTTGATGATAACGTCCACCATGCTCTTGTAGGCCTCTTCATCGACCTGTGCGTTCTGCATCAGATCCTCGGCAAGCTTAAGTGCCTCGGGCATGTTCTCACTCAGACCGCTCAAGCTCAGGTAGGTCTCGTTGTCGCTAACGTTCATCGAGATGTTGCAAGCCAGCTTGTACATGCGCTGCTTGAACTCGGTGGCACTCATCTTCTTGGTGCCCAGGAAGTCCATGTAACCCAGTGCGGTCTCGTAGCGGTTGTCGGCGGTTCTGCCGAAGTCATACTTGTAGGTCAAGGAGAACAGGTCGTCCAGGTTGTTGTGCTTGTAGAGCAGCGGCAGTTTCTTGCTGGTCTGGCCCACGGTCATCTCCTTGCTGAAATCCACAAACTGCGGCTGGATGGGCTCGACGATCTCGCTAAGGATGTTGCGCACAAAATCGCTCTGCATGTCGCGGTTGGTGGGGATGGGAGTGATGGCAGGCTTGTCAATCTTCTTGGCGGTGGTGTCCTCGCCCATGCGCTTGTAAACGCACACGAAGTTATTGTCCAGCAGGTGACGGTTGGCAACAGGTGACGGTTGGCAAAGTCCACAATCTGCTGCTTGGTCATGCCGGCCATGCGGTCGAGCTTGCCCACTTCCTGGGCCCAGTCCACATGGTTGATGAAGGCGTTGACCAGCTGACGGGTGCGGGCGCCGTTGTTGTCAAGTGCACGCAGGTAGTTCAGCTTATTGTTGTTGACAACGCTCACGAGCAGATCGTCGTCAAAGTTGCCGGCACGCAGTTTAGCCAGCTCACCGAGCATCAGTTCGCGCACTTCTTCAAGCGACTGTCCCTCGTTGGGATAACCCATGAGCATGAGCATCGAGTAGTCGGTCATCTGGTCGCTGTAGGCGCCAGCTCCCATCACCTTCAGGGGCTGGTTCAGGTTCAGGTCGATGAGACCGGCAGCGCCGTTCGAAAGCATTTCGGCAATGATGTCAACGGTATCGCACTGCAGCGAGTTGCCAGCGCCGAAACGCCATCCCAGTGCCACAAACTCGGCCTCCTGACCTATGACGGTGGTGTCGATGGGGGCAACGATGGGCTTGAGGGGAGCGAACTCGGGACGATAAAGGTTGTTGTTGGGCTTCCAGCTGCCGAAGTGGCGCTCCAGGATGGCGATGACCTCGTCAGAGTCAAAGTCACCGGCCATACAGATGGCCACGTTGTTGGGGCAGTAGTAGTTGTGGAAGTAGTTCTTGATATTGGTGATGGACGGGTTCTTGAGGTGCTCCTGGGTACCGATGGTCGTCTGGGTGCCATAGGGGTGAGTGGGGAACATCTTGGCGTTCATGGCCTCGAACAGTTTCCACTGGTCGTTGGCGATACCGATGTTGTACTCCTCATACACAGCCTCCAGCTCGGTGTGGAAACCGCGGATGACCATGTTCTGGAAACGGTCGCTCTGGATGCGTGCCCAACGGTCCACCTCGTTGGCGGGAATGTCCTCGGTGTAGCAGGTGACGTCGGTGCTGGTATAGGCGTTGGTGCCGATACCGCCGATGCCGGCCATCAGCTTGTCATACTCGTTGGGGATGTTGTACTGGGCTGCCAGCTGCGAGATGCTGTCAATCTCGTGGTAAAGGACGCGGCGACGTTCGGGGTCCTTCACGAGGCGGTACTGCTCGTAACGGGCCTCGATAGTGTCGAGCAGGGCCTTTTCGGCTTCGTAATTGCTTGTGCCATACTGCTTGGTGCCCTTGAACATCAGGTGCTCCAGGTAGTGTGCCAGACCGGTGGTCTCGGCGGGGTCGTTGCGTGAGCCGGTGCGCACGGCGATGTGTGCCGAGATGCGCGGACTCTGATGGTTCTCGCTGAGGAAGACCTTCAGGCCGTTACTCAGGGTGTAACACTGTGTAGTCATCGGGTCACCAGGAATGGAGGTGGCCACAGGCTTCTGGGCGGCCATGCCTAGGCATACCAAGGCCGCCAACAATGAAATCAAAAACTTAGGTCTCATTAGAATTAGTCGATTATGTTTGTTAAGTCGTTAGATGTGGGCAAAGGTAGTATATTTTTTTTGAAAAATGATTACCTTTGCTGCCATGAAAAGAATAATGCTGTTTTTAATGGCTATGGTATCGCTTGCTGCACAGGCTGTTCCCGTGTTGGTAAGCGATACGTTGTCGCTGGACGAAGTCACCGTTACCGCCATCAAGCAGAGTGCAGACATGCGCACCCAAGCCACTGCCTTGACCGTCATAGACCGTCAGGAGGTCGAGCGCAACCAGGTGGTTTCGGTCAAGTCGGTAGCCGACTTGGTCCCCAACCTGTTCATTCCTGATTACGGCAGCCGCATGACTTCGACGGTGTATGTCCGCGGCATCGGCACGCGCATCGACCAGCCCGCCATGGGCCTGACCATCGACAACGTGCCCGTGATGACCAAGGAGAACTATGATTTTGACGTGATGGACATTGCCCGCATCGAGGTGTTGCGCGGACCGCAAAATACACTCTACGGCCGCAACACGCTGGGCGGACTGATGAACATTTATACCTTGTCGCCGCTCAACTATCAGGGCACCCGTGCCGTTGTCGAGGGTGCAAGCCACGGCACATGGCGTGTGGGCGCCAGCCATTACCACCGTTTCAACGAGGGGCTGGGACTGTCGCTGTCGGCCCAGTATGGCTCTACGCGTGGTGAGTTCACAAACCGTTATAATGGCAAGCGTTGTGACTGGGAACGCCAGTTCAGCGCCAGGGCCAAGCTGGAATGGCGCAACCATGAGGGATGGTATGTCTCTAATGTGGCGTCGTTGGCCTTGACGCGTCAGGGAGGTTACCCCTATGAGTGGGTGGAGACGGGAGAAATCGCTTATAACGACACCTGTTTCTACCGCCGCACCTCGTTCATCGACGGCTTGACGGTGCTCAAGTCGCTGGATGCCTTCACGCTGTCGAGCATCACCAGTTACCAGTATCTTGACGACAACATGACGCTGGACCAGGATTTCACCGTCCGTGACTATTTCACGCTGACCCAGGCGCGGCGCGAACATGCCGTCACCCAGGATTTCATTGCCCGCAGCCATGAGAAGGCTCAGGGTTACAACTGGCTGACGGGTGTGGGCGCTTTTTATCGCCGTTACACGATGGATGCGCCTGTGAATTTCTATGACTACGGCATCAGCCAGTTTATCGAGAACCGCATGAACAGCGCCATTCCCGAGTATCCCATTGTGTGGGACGCCCGCTCATTTGAGCTGGGGAGCCACTTCACCAGTCCCAACTGGGGCGCCGCACTCTATCACCAGTCCACCTACCATTGGGGACAGTGGACCCTGCAGGCCGGATTGAGGCTGGACTATGAGCATTCGCGGCTCAACTACCGCAGCGTGACGCACACAGGCTATACAATCTATGTGAAGTCAACGGGCGCTACATTGCTTCATGAGAACATCGACATTGACGAGCACGACACGCTTGACAAGGACTTTTTTGATATCCTGCCCAATGTGAGCCTCACCTGGCATCCGTGGGCCGGCAAGAACCACACCGTCTATGTCGCCGTTTCGCGTGGTAGCAAGGCGGGCGGTTTCAATGTTCAGATGTTCAGCGACGTGCTGCAGCAGCGCTTGATGCACATGATGGGAGTGGGCCTGCAGTATGACGTGGACAAGATGGTGGGTTACAAACCCGAGAAGGCGTGGAACTATGAGTTGGGCGGACATTTCGAGTGCTGGCAGGGTAGGGTGCAGAGCGATCTGGACATCTACTTCATGGATTGCCGTGACCGCCAGCTCACGGTATTCCCTCCAGGCACGGTAACGGGCCGCATGATGACCAATGCCGGCAAGACGCACAGCATGGGTGCGGAATTCGCCATGACCGTCACTCCCGTTGAATTGACACACATCAATGTGAGCTACGGCTTCACCCATGCCGTTTTCAAGGATTACAACGACGGCAAGACCGATCATAATGGCCACCGCGTGCCTTACGCCCCCAAACATACTTTGTTTGTCGGGGCCGGTCATGGCATCAAAATAGGCGGCGACCAGAACAAACTGCTCACCCTGGAGGCTAACGTACGGGCCACGGGCGATATCTATTGGGACGAGGCAAACACGCTTCGACAGCCGCTGTATGCCCTGCTGGGCGCCTCTATCACATGGAAACAGGCACACTACAGCGTGCAGCTGTGGGGAAAGAACCTGACCGACACGCAGTACAAGACGTTTTATTTCGTCTCTATCCAGCACCCTTTCCTGCAGCGCGGTCACGGCCGCTCGTTGGGCGCAACCCTGCGCCTGACCCTGTAGTAAGGATCTTTCTAAGGAATAATAGTGATGGCCGCATCCCGTTTAGGGGTACGGCCATCTGTCAGTATCGGCTAGAATACAAGCGTGAGCTTGTTATCTGAGAACCTTCTTGGACGTGCGGCTGCCGTCACTGTAGGTGGTGACAACGATGTTGATGCCGTCAAACGGCTTGTCACTGCTCACACCCATCAGGTTGTAGTAACGCACGCCTGTGACGGTGCGGTTGACGGCCACCTCTTTAACCGTGGTTACATTACCCATCGAGCTGCCATGAGCGGGATCGGGGCTGGCTTCAATCGGGAACAGGATGAACTTGCTGTCCGTCATGTCATATTCGCTGGTAAAGTACATGTTGGCATATCCGCCCTGCCCGTTGGCACCGTTCTCGCGGCGAGGTGCATTGAGTGACGAACCCGGGGCGTCATTGTTGTGGTTGTCCCAGTCGATATAGCCGTTACTGGGCTCGTAGCACATGTTGCCCTTGTTGTCGTGAGCGTAGCGCACAATGGCCTTGAGCTTATAGGCTTGGCCAGGCTGGAAGATCTGCCACCATGGCATGCCAACCTTTTCCTCGTCAAACAGCGACCAGTTGACCTTGACGCCACCCAGCTGCATGTAGCCGTTGGATACATCGCTGATCTTTTGGTGATAGTAGTTCTCCCACTCGTCGTAGTCAAGGTACTGCACCTCGTCATAGACGCTGGAGCTGATGGGGATCGAGCGGTTCCAGTTAGCGGGAGCGTAGAAGCGTCCGGGATCCTCGGGGAGGAAACTGGCGACGGGGGTGTAAGGCGTGTACCGGTCAGGATAATAACCCGGGTACTCGCCGTTGAGGTTGTCGTTGTCATAGACAATCCATGTGACATAGGCTACCTCCTGAGGCTTTGGAGCGACGTAGAACATCTTGTAAAGCCTGCTCTCGTCGGGCTTGTTGACCACGGTGCCACCGGTGACAGTGCCGTCGGGGGTGGTGTTCCAGGTCACGACGGGGCGAGTGAGGTAAACGCCCTCATACTCCTCGTGGGGCCAATCCTGATGGGTGTAGGTGAACACGTAGGAGTCGTTGAAACTATAAGGCACATAGACGTTGGGCTCATAGGCCATAGGATCGCCCTTGGTGATGTTCACGATGTGTCCAGTTGGGTTGATGGTGTCGGTCATGAACAGTTCGAGCGTGCCGGCCGGAATGATGCGGCCCTCGAACTCTTCCAGATTGGGACGTTTGTTTTCAGCAACAGGCAGGGCGCTGCCGCCATCGTAGTTGGGCGAGATGACGAGCTTGATCCAGTTGCTCTGGTCATAGGTCGTCTTCTTCTGCATCACCTGTGAACCGCCAGGCACATGATTGGCATAGCAGATGTCATAGACGTAGTCCGAATAGGAAGCATCGGGCTTGTAGGACTTCTCGCCGTAGAGGTTCATGTCCTTGGCATACAGGGCGCCGACAATGGTGTCGGTAGCAAGCTCACCGTTGATGTCGGTGTAGTGGATGATGGTTTCGGCATCCTTATCGTAGTAAACACCCACCAGAGCGTTGCTCACGGTGTAGCGCACATCCATTGCGGCGGTGCGGATGAGGTTGTTCAACGTGTAGGCGCCGTCAAACAGGCCCAGGTAGTCATAAACACCGCCATTAATGTAATCAAAGTCACCGGTCTGTTCCTTGACTTGGCTACCTTGGTCATTGTTGCCGTCGTTGAAGATGATGCCGCCATTGGGTGCGTCGGTGCCGGCGATGGTACCGAAGTCATAGCGCCATACCTCATAGCCCGTGACGGGATCGATGCCGATGCGTTCACAAGGTTTGCCGGGCCACTGGCTCATCACGCGTGAATAGCCGTCGGCGTAGAAATTGTCGGGTTGGCCCTGTTCATCCACGTTATTGTCCCAGGCATAGCAATAAACGTTCTGCCATCCCACGGTGTTGATGAAGTAGACATAGTAATGACCCTCGATGACCACAACGTTAGAGGGCAGGGCGTTGGCCGCAGCCTCAAAATACTCGCGCGTGTGATCGGTCATTGTGGTTGTGCCGTCCACCTCGTCCCAAGTGATCCACTGCACACCCGACTTGCGGCGGATGACGTCGCTCTGAGGCGGTTGCCTGTCGTTGGTGCGGGTGAAGAAGAATTCGCAAATCGAAGCGGTCACCTCCCAGTGCCACCACTTCTTGCCATCGACGGTAATGGTGTCGCCGACGTACTTGACACCATAGTGGTTGTCGCCGTTTGGATCCCAGGTCTCGCCCAGGTCGGCGGCATTGTAGGCGCTCAGGGGCCAATAACCGTTGTCAAACATCTGGGCGGTGTAGGTCGTGCCGGGTTCCTGTACGTTGTCGATCTTGACGTTGGAGGTCTGCTCCAGGTAGATGTTCATGGGCGTGAGCATCATGTGGTCGGTCTTGATGAGCTTCACCCAGTGCTGCTCGGGATTAACCAGCACATTGAAGATGCCCGAGGTGAACATCCTGTACTCGCCGTTGATGTCACTCCACATGTCGAGCGGCAGGTTGCGGTTGATGCGGGTGTCGTTCACCTCCAGGTAGTTGGTGCCGTCGGGATTCTCGGTATAGCCCTCGGCAGCGCCGTTGCCGTAACGGTGGCGGTCCTGGTTGTTCCAGTCGTCACTCAACAGGTTCGAGAAGCAGAACGTGGTGTTGTTGTTCAGCGTCACGTTGTTCAGGTAGTAAGTGCCGGTGTTGGCGTCATACTTCATCTTAGCCGCATTGCTGGGGCTGTAGTTGTAGTGATCGCCTCCGTAGGTGTAATCACCGTGCATGTACAGGTCCTCGCCAGGATGGCCGGGAGCATCGATGTACATCTCGTAGTGGTTGTAGCGGTAAATCGGCTGGTTGTTCTCATCATACAGGATGTCGGCAGCGGTGTTGCGGTCGGTCGTCCAGTAGATGTAGTAGGTGCCGGGATCGATATAGGTGATGTCCTTGGTCTTGGTGTCATCGGCATTATTACCGCCGGCGCTCACGAGCGCGTTGATGAAGTCTGTCGTGATGGAAACAGTCTTCTTGTACCACGTGTTGCCGTCATCCAGCACTACGGTCTCGGTGAGAACGTCACCCGGATATGCACCCGTGTAGTGGATATCGTTGATGCCCCACAAGTATAGGTAAGGAGTGACGGCGGGATTGTCAGGCAGGACGTAGAACGTGTAGGTGAAGTGCTCGGCATTACCCTCGACCATGAAGGTCATGTCGGTGGGATTGTAGTAAATGGTCAACATGCCGGGCTCGACAGCGATGCGGTAGGAGCCGAAGTCGCCACCAGCCATCTGGGTCTGATGCCACTGGCCGTCCAGGTCGATGGCTTGGCTGCCGGCAGTGGGGCCGATACGGAAGTTGGTGTTGAAGTTGTCCCAGTCTTCCCCGTCATTGCCTTGGCCGTTGGCGAACACAAAGTTATAAGTGCCGGCCTCGGTCACCTCATAAGAGTAGCTGTAGATGCCGGTCTGAGGATCGGCGGTCATCAGCTGAGTGGGAACCGGGCTCCAGGTCAAACCTAAGCCTGTTGAGCCCTCGATATAGATGACGGGAGGCGTCGGAGCCTCGGTCTTGATCTCGTACTCATTGGTGGTAGTGTTCCACTTGATGTAGTAGGTGTTGGGAGCCAGATTCATGATATCGCCTGTCTGCCCGTCGTGATCGAGGTTGATGATGGCGTTGAGGACGTTGGTTGATGAGGTTAACGAGAACTTGTGCCACGTATTGTAGTCTCCCAAGGTCTCGGTATCGGTCATCAGGCTTCCAGGCCAGCCGTTGGCTGGCTCGTATTCTCCATTTTCTCCATGCCACAAGTAGATGTAGGGCGTAATGTTGGCATCACTGGGCAGGACGTAGAACGTGTAGTCATAGGTGGGCACGTTGCCTTCCACCTTGAACTGCATGTTGGCGACGTCAAAGTAGATGGTGACGGTGCCGGGATTGGCCGTGAAGCTGTAGCTGCCGCCGTTGGCCACCTGAGTGGGCTGGTAGCTGCCGTTGATGGTGACTTCCTGGGTTTCGCCTGTGGGACCGATGCGGTAGTGGCCGTTAAAGTCGTCCCAGTCGTTGCCCTGTCCGTTACCGAATACAAAGTGGTAGGCGGTCGTTGACACTACCTCGGTGGTGTAGGTGAAGACGCCCTCGGCATTGTCAAAGGTCATCTCAGTCGTGGGAGCATAGCTCCAGGTCAGACTCAGTCCCTCGTCGCCCAGGATGTAGATGGGATCGGGCTGAACGAGGTTGGCCACGGCGTTGACGTTGGTGCCGTCGAAGGTGACCGTCACCGTATAGGCGCCAGGCCTGTTGACATTGAAGGTGGCATTGTCGCTGCCACCGGGATGCCAGGTGTTGTCGTCGCCAAAGACTTTGTAGCCGTAGTTGGTGCCGGCATTCAGGTGAACCTCGCTCGAAGTCCAGGTGTAGGTGCCGTCGCCGTTGTCGGTCATGGCAGTGGCGTCGCCCGTGTTCCAACCGTTGGGGAAGATGCTGGTGTCGCCGCCCATGACATAATAGGTGATGACGGGTTCCTCATCGGGGTTGCCTGTGGGACCGACCACGCTGGAGCCGCCGTTGTAGGTGAAATAGTTGTCCCCTACCTGCAAGTCCAGATTGACAGTCTGTGTCGAGCCGCTCTGGTTCTCGTTGAAGATGACCTTGGCAGCGGGGTCAAAGGAAGTGACCGTCACATGATAGTAGGTGTAGGTGTTGATGGTCTGTGCGTCCAAGTCGGTCAGCTTCGTTCCGCCCCAATTGCCCAAGGGCTTGTTGCCGAAGGAGTCGAAGGCGTAAGCGTAGACATTGCCCGGGTCCTCGTTGCCCGCATAGCGCACGTAGATGTCGTAGGTATAAACGGGGTCCGTAGCCGTCTTGGTCAACGTGGCGTCGACGATGCCCGTGGTGGGGTCAAAGGTCACTGCCAGATTGTAGGTGCCGTTGACGTCGGCGTTGACAACCACGTTATTACCCTGGGCGTCGCCATACCAGTAGTTGTTGCTGGAGAGCACCTTGAGGTTGTAATCGCCGGCATTCAGGTGAATATCGTTTCTGCTCCAGGTATAGGTACCCGAGGTTTCGGTCATCTTGGTATCGTTGGATGTCGCCCAATCGTGTCCGATCAGTGCCAAATCGCCCACAACGTAGTAGTCGGGGGCTGGGGGAGGCGTCGGTGCATCAGTGCTGACGTAGGCAGTGGTTCTGTTACCGCCGTCCCAGGTGATGTAGTAGGTGCCGGGTGCCAAGTCGGTGATGTTGGCACTCTGGTTGGCATTGTTGCCCAAGTCAACGATGGCCGACAGAGTAGTGTATTCACAATTCACGGTCACCTTGTACCAGTCATTGTTGTCATCCAGGCGCTCGGTCTGCGTCATCTGGCCACCAGGCCAGTTGCCGTTGGGCCTGTTGCTGCCGTTCCACAGGTACAGGTAGGGAGTGCCGCCGTTGGGCAGGTAAACGTAGAACGTGTAGTCATAGGTGGGAACATTGGCGCGAACAACACTCACGCTCGGCATACCCGTCACGGCATTGAACGTGAAGGTCACGTCATACTCGCCAGCCTCAGGGATGGTGTAGTTGATGTTGTTGCCGTTGTTTTCACCGGCGTCACCATACCAGGCGCCGTTAACAACGGCTTTGAAGCCATAGGAGGCACTGCCGCTGTAGGTGACGTTCTTGCTAAGCGTGTAGGTGATGCCGTCGGTAGTGGTCATCTGGTTGTTGGCATCGTTCGTGCTCCATGACGATCCTAGTGCTTGAGTGTCGCCACCGGCAATGACTATTGTCTGGAATGAAGCGATGTGCTTCACTTTGTGGTTGCTTGTGTTGTAAATAAACACAATGCTGTAAGTGCCGTTGGCAGAAAACGAAATATCACCATCGCTGGTACTGCCGTTAGCGCCATACCACGTGCCATTGTCAACAACCTTATAATTGGTTGTTCCTGACAATGAAACGTTGGCCTTGGCAAGGTAATAGTAGTTCGTGCTGCCGTACTGGGTCATCTGGTTGGAGGAGTTGGCTTGCGTTGACCAACTGGCGCCAAACAGAGCCGTGTTGTCTCCGGCCACGACGATTGCGGCGTGGAGCTGCGGAACAGTTGCGGCCAAACAGAGAATCAAGGCAAGTAGTCTGAAGCTTCCCTTGGTTAATAATACTAATTGTTTCATCTCAAATTGTTGGTTAATTATGTAAACTATTTATAATCAAATGGATGTAATATCCCGCTTATGTTAAAGTATAGTTGGAAACCCAATTGTCGGCTCACGATTATGGCTACAAATGAGACCCTATAGCCATCGGTTATGCCAAACGGCATAAGGACAACAAAGATATTCAGTTGTTATATTAATAATGAGTGGTTTTGCTGTTAATTAACAATGATTTAATATGAAAACGATTGCAGATTACAAATTTTCACTATATCGTCCCTATTTGTTTTGGTATTAGCAGGGATTTTGATAACTGAAATCCTAAAAAACACAAAAAAAGCAATAAGATGGGGCAGGCTGGCCGTTATATGAAAAAATAATAGTAATTTTGTAGTTTATAACGACGACCAATTAATATTCAAAAGCACTCATGAAGTCAGACAGTCTAGTCATTATCCCGACTTACAACGAGAAGGAGAACATCCAGGCCATTATTAAGGCTGTGATAGAACTCACCGAGCACCAGTTTGATGTGCTCATCGTTGACGACAATTCCCCGGACGGCACAGCAGCGCTGGTCGAGGAGATGATGGCCTTGTATCCTGAACGCGTCAATATCCTGAAGCGCGCAGGCAAGCAGGGCTTGGGAACAGCCTATATCGCCGGCTTCAAGTGGGCCTTGGCTCATGACTATGAATATATCATCGAGATGGATGCCGATTTTTCCCATCCCGTGAAAAAACTGCCTGAGCTGCAGGCAACCTGTGCCACGGGTGGTGCCGACGTGAGTGTGGGGTCGCGTTACATCTCAGGGGTGAATGTCGTGAACTGGCCCATGGGCAGGATGCTGATGAGTTATTATGCGTCGGCCTATGTTCGGCTGATTACGGGCATGAAGGTGCGTGATGCTACGGCTGGTTATGTGTGCTACCGTCGTGAAGTGTTGCTGTCCATCAACCTGGATGCCATCGAGTTCAAGGGATATGCCTTCCAAATCGAGATGAAGTTCACCGCTCACCGCATGGGCTTCAAGATCAAGGAGGTGCCCATTGTGTTTGTCAACCGCGTGCTGGGCACGAGCAAGATGAACAGCAGCATCTTCTTTGAGGCGCTGTGGGGCGTGATCAAGCTGCGCTGGGACTCGATCTTCAACAAGGCACGCTTCGCACGCCAGTAGGGACCCCGTCGGAACTGACTTTCCACAACTGTGGCCAGGCGCATTGTCCATCGTGTGAACGGTTGGCACGGTTCTTGCGTGAAACTGGTCGTTATCAGTTGTGAAAATTGACAATTTTAATCATGGTAAAGAAGATACACGATAGAGGGCTAACCCCCGAGCAAGTGATTGCCAGCCGTCGAGAGCACGGTGACAACGTACTCACCCCTCCTCGTCGTGACCCCTTGTGGCGACAGTTTCTAGCAAAATTTGACGATCCGCTGATCAAGATCCTGCTGGTGGCCCTTTTGCTGTCATTAGGCTTGGCGGCCTATGAGTATTTCGGCTTGGACATGGGTGTGAGCACTCTGTTTGAGCCGATCGGCATTTTTGTCGCCATTGTGCTGGCTACACTGGTGGGCTTTGTGGTCGAGGTCAATGCCAACAAGAAATTCCGCTTGCTCAACCAGACCGATGACCATGTCAACGTGAAGGTGATGCGCGATGGCCACGTTACCCAAGTGCCGCGGTGCGATATCGTTGTGGGCGACATTGTGCTGCTGGAGACCGGCGAGAAAGTGCCTGCCGACGGCACAGTCATTGACAGTTTCAATCTCAGGGTGGATGAGAGCTCCTTTACCGGCGAGCCATCAGCATGGAAAAACCATGATGCCAGTGCCGGATCGGCCGAGGCGACCTATCCCGTCAACCTGCTGCTGCGCGCGAGCACCGTCATTGAGGGCAGCGCCACAATTCGCATCGAGCGGGTGGGCGACATGACCGAATATGGCAAGATTTACCGCGATGCGCAAATCGATAACAACATCAAGACCCCTCTCACCCAACAGCTCGACCGCTTGGGCCGCACGATTGCCCGTGGCAGCTATGTGATGGCGGGGTTGCTGGTGCTTGGCCGTCTTGTGGAATATTTCGTTGCAGGCAGTGAGGGCATCGTTGCTGACGCGCAGTATTTCATCGAAACGGTGATGCTTGCTGTCACGCTCATCGTTGTCTCGGTGCCCGAGGGCTTGCCCATGAGTGTTACCTTGTCGCTGGCGTTGAGCATGCGCAAGATGTTGAAGCATAACAATCTTGTTCGCCGCATGCATGCCTGCGAGACGATGGGTGCCACGACGGTGATCTGTACCGATAAGACAGGAACGCTCACCCAGAACAAAATGCAGGTCTATCAGGCGCATTTCTACGGCTTGAAAGCCGGCGAACGGCTAGACGAGGCAGATGATGCCGCTACGCTGGTGTGCGAGAGCATCGCCTGCAACAGTACCGCTTATCTCGACGACAGTGACCCCGCCAATGTGATGGCACTGGGAAACCCGACCGAAGGCGCGCTGCTGCTGTGGCTGCGTGACACCGGCATCGACTATATGGTGACGCGTGACGGTTGTGACGTGCTGGCTCAGATGCCTTTCTCGACCATGACCAAGATGATGGCCACGGTTATCGACAGCCCGACAGGAGGCCGTCGACTGATGGTAAAGGGCGCACCCGAGATCATCATGCGCTTGTGCGACACGGTGATGGGCGATGTGCCATTCCAGCAAATCACCGATGAACTGGCCAATTACCAGTCTAAGGCGATGCGCACGCTGGCATTTGCCTATTGTCAGCTGTCGGCGGACGATAATGCTGACCAAGTGCTGCAGCGCCTCAAGTCTGGTGGCATGACGCCGCTCACCTTCATGGGTATTGTGGCTATCAGTGACCCGGTGCGTCCCGATGTGCCTGCCGCTATTCAGGATTGCCGCAATGCCGGTGTGAAAGTGAAGATCGTCACTGGCGATACCAGTGGCACGGCCCGCGAGATTGGCCGCCAGGTGGGTCTGTGGACCGATGAGGACGGCGATGATGCGGTAATCAATGGAACCGATTTTGCCGCTATGGATGACGCTCAGGCGGCCGAATGCGCTGCTAGAATAAAGATTATGTCTCGTGCCCGTCCTGACGACAAGGCGCGCCTTGTTAGGCTGCTGCAACAGCAAAACGAGGTGGTTGCCGTCACCGGCGACGGCACTAACGACGCTCCCGCACTGAATGCTGCCCAGGTGGGCCTGTCGATGGGCGATGGCACCGCTGTGGCCAAAGAGGCCAGCGACATCACCATCCTGAACAATTCCTTTGCCAGCATCAACAAGGCCGTGCTGTGGGGCCGTTCTCTCTACAGCAACATCCAGCGTTTCATCCTGTTCCAGCTGGCGGTTAATGTGTGTGCCTGCCTGGTGGTCGCCGTTTGCTCGTTCTTCAGCAAGCAACCTGCCCTTACCGTCACCCAGATGCTGTGGGTCAACCTCATCATGGACACCTTTGCTGCCCTGGCTTTGGCATCATTGCCGCCCAACAGTGTGCTGATGAAGCAGAAACCCCGCAATTCGCAATCCAGTATCATCACTTCGATGATGATGAAGTTCATCATGATTAGCGGCGTGGTGTTTGCTGTGCTCATGATTGGATTGTACTATTATTTCGTGCGTGAAGCCAACGGCGGACCTGTCTTTGCCCGTGGCATCAATCCCAACATCAACCCGCGTGAAATGGGTGCGTTCTTCAGTGTCTTTGTTTTCCTGCAATTCTGGAACATGTTGAATGCGAGGTCTTTTGCGACAGGTAAGTGGGCTTTTAACAATATTGAGGACAGCAAGGTCTTCTGGATGGTGGCCGTTGTCATCTTTGTGGGGCAGATTGTACTGGTGCAGTTCTTCTCACCTTTCTTCAACTGTGCTCCGCTTGATGTGAAAACATGGCTATGGATCATATTCGGCACCATGCCAGTATTCTTGATCGGACAGTTTTTTGTCTCGAAAGTCAAGAACATATAACATCCAGATAAGATAAAACGAATTGATGCGGGCTAGACGATATAAGTCAAACCCGCATTTCTTTTTGGGAAATCTAAGTGTTTGGTGTCAAAACTGTAAAAATTTGATTACCTTTGTATCTTTAAGAAACCAAATGATAATAAAATATGGCAAAAAAACTGAAATTCATGCCCTGGAACCTTTGCCGGGTGCTGCTGGCACTGGCGCTCATAGTGGGTGGCGGTGTTTCGACAGCCGCTCCACTGCCTCAGAGTCAGAGCGGCACGGTGCAGGCCTCGATGGTGACGGGACAGGTGCTTGACGAGAACGGAGAACCGATTATCGGGGCGACCGTGAGCGTCAAGGGCACGAATGTGAATGCCGTTACCGACTTTGACGGGCGATTCAGCATTAACGCTTCACGGGGCGCTAGCCTGATTGTGAGCTATGTGGGCTACGGAACCCGAGAGGTGCTGGTCGGCGGCAATGCCCTGACGATTGACCTCAAGCAGGATTCGCAAGTCCTTAACGAGGTGGTGGTGACTGCCCTGGGTATCAAGAAAGAGGCCAAGTCGCTGTCCTATAATGTACAGCAGGTTGAAGGCGACGCTTTGATGAGGGTGCAGGACGCCAACTTCGTCAACTCGCTGGCCGGTAAGGTGGCTGGTGTGACCATCAATGCCAGTGCGACGGGTGCGGGCGGCAGCAGCCGCGTGGTGATGCGCGGTGCCAAGAGTATCAACGGCAACAACAACGTGCTGTATGTCGTGGACGGCATTCCCATGCAGAACCTCTCGAGCGAGCAGCCCGAGGGTATCTTTGCCGGCGCAGGCCAGACGGGTGACGCCACCAGCAACATCAACCCCGACGACATCGAGAGCGTCAGCGCCCTGACGGGTCCTTCGGCGGCCGCGTTGTACGGCGCTAACGCCGCCAACGGTGTCATCCTTATCACGACCAAGCGTGGCCGTGCGGGTAGGGTAGATGTGACCTACAACGGCAGTTTCCAGTTCTCCAAGCCCTTTGTGCTGCCCCGTTTCCAGAACCAGTACGGGCCCAGCGAGACGGGCAGTTACTTCAGTTGGGGCGAGAAACTGGCTACGCCAAGCGATTACCGTCCCGCCGACTTCTTCCAGACGGGCACCAACATCGCCAACTCGGTGAGCCTGAGCACAGGCAACGACAAGAACCAGACTTACCTGTCGCTTGGCGCTACCAATTCCCAGGGAATCATCCACAGCAACAACTATGACCGCTATAACGTGAGCGTGCGCAATACCACCAACTTCCTTAACGACCGCATGACGCTCGATTTGGGCTATATGCTTAGTGCCGTTAAGGAGCAGAACATGATCAGCCAGGGTCAGTACCATAATCCGCTGGTGCCTGTCTATCTGTTTCCCGCGGGTGATGACTTCTCCAAGTTGGGTTACTACGAGCGCTATGACACGGGCCGCAATTTCCCAGTTCAGTACTGGCCCTACAACTACGACATCTCGATGGAGAACCCCTATTGGGAGACCGAGCGCGAGCGTTTCATCAATCACAAGGAGCGTCATCAGGCGACCGTCTCACTCAACTGGCGCATCACCCCGTGGCTGGATATCACAGGCCGCGTGAAGTATGACAAGAGCAGCGACAAATATGAGGAGAAATTCTTCGCCTCGACCAACACGCTCTATGCCTCCAAATACGGTCACTACGGCCTGCGCAACGTGAGCAACCGCCAGCTGTATGCCGAGGCTTTCGCCAAGTTCGACAAATACTTTTACATAGCTGATGGCCACTTGAGTTTGAATGCTGTGCTGGGCACGAGTTTTGACCAGCGCGACAACAGCATCGAGGGCTTCAGTGGCCACTTGAAGGGTACCGCCAACAAGTTCACCCTGGCCAATGTAGAGACTTCCAACTCGACTTTCAAGTCTGTGCAGAGCGGCTACCGCACCCAGTTGCAGAGCGTGTATGCCACCGCCCAAGTGGGAGCTCAAAGTTTTATCTATATTGATGTCACTGCCCGCAACGACTGGTCGAGCAAACTCGAGAAGAGTTACTTCTACTGGTCGGCTGGCCTTTCATGTGTATGGACCGACGCGTTGAAAGAGCTGGATATAGAATGTGATTGGCTCAATTACTTCAAGACCCGCATAGGCTACTCTCAAGTGGGTAACGAGCCAGGCGAGCCTTTCCTGACGCGTGAGACCTATGCTATCAACCCCTCGACCGGTCTTGCCGAGACCTCAACACGGATGCTTACCGACCTCAAACCCGAGCGCACTAACTCGCAGGAAGCCGGTATCGACCTGCATATGTTCCGCAACCGCCTGCGCGTGAATATGACCCTATACAAGTCCAGCACGCGCAACCAGTTCTTCTATCCCACGCTGCCCGCTTCGTCGGGTTATATCAGTGCGGTGGCTAATGGTGGACGTGTGGATAACGAGGGCGTTGAACTCACGGCGCGTTATACCCAGCCCCTAGGCCCGGTGACTTGGGAAACTTATTTGACCTGGACACTTAACCAAAACAAGGTGAAAGAACTGCTCAAGAACTGGCGCAATCCCATCGACGGCGAGATTTACAACCTTGACGAGCTCTACATGGGCGGCACCTCGGGCTACCAGATTCGCCTGACTGAGGGCGGCACGTTGAGCGACGTGTATGTCTCGACGCTCAAGACCGACGAGCACGGCGCCATCTACGTCAACCCCGAGCGCCAGAATGTCGAGGCCAATCCCAACAATAATGCCTATTACATCTATGCTGGCCAAGCCGCTCCCAAGTACAACCTGTCGTGGGGCAACTCAATCAGTTTCAAGGGTGTGACCCTGTCTGCCCTGTTCGCCTACCGCTATGGCGGCATCGTCGTGAGCGAGACACAGGCCATCCTCGACTACTATGGTGCCAGTGAGGCCACCCAGAACGCCCGCAACGACGGCGGAGTCCTTATCAACGGCAAGAAAATCAATCCCCAGGGCTATTACCAGACCGTGGGCAACCCAAACGGCACGGTCGATTCCCGCTACGTCTATAGTGCGACCAACCTGCGTCTGGCCGAGTTGAGCATCGGCTATGATGTGCCGGTTTACCGCTGGGTCAACTGGATCAAGGGCATGAATGTGTCCTTTGTCGCACACAACCTGTGCATGCTTTATAACAAAGCCCCCTATGACCCCGAGATGACCTCTAACACGGGTACTTACTATCAGGGCATCGACTACTTCATGCAGCCCAGCCTGCGGTCGATGGGATTTAATGTGAAACTCAAATTCTGATGCGGCTATGAAGATAACAATCAATCATATATTCATGGTGGTGACCGCCACAATCATGCTGGCCGGATGCACCAAGTCATTTGACGAGATCAACACCAACCAGCACCAGCTCACTGACGAGGAACTGTCCCGTGATTACCAAAACGTGGGTGCGTTTTTCTCACAGATGGTCAATCGGGTCGTCCTGTTTGATGACGGCTCGGGCAATTGCCTGTCGTCGGACTACCAGGTGGCCCAGGGCTTGAGTGCCGATGCCTTTTCGGGCTATGTGGGCCTGACAGGCACTTGGCGCAACGGTGTGCACAACGGCTCCTACAGTTTTGTGAGCGGCTGGTATGACCAGATGTTTACACGCGCCTTTAGCGAGGTGATGCCGGCTTGGCAGCGCATCACGCATGCTGCCGAGGCGATGGGCCAGCCAGCGGTGGCCGCCCTTGCCACGATAGTCAAGGTCGAGGCCCTGCACCGCGTGACCGACATGTACGGCCCCATTCCGTATATCAACTTTGGCAGCGGAAGCCTTGGCACGACCTATGACCGCCAGCAGGACGTGTACACCCGCTTTTTCACCGAACTTGACAATGCCATCGAGGTGCTCACCCCGCTGGCCGAGTCGGGCGGCACGCTCTTGCCAGACTATGACAACGTCTATGAGGGCAACGTGGCCCGATGGGTCAAGTTTGCTAACACACTGCGCCTGCGCCTGGCCTTGCGTGTCGTTTATGCTGATGCCGCCCTGGCCCAGCAGGAGGCAGAGAAATCGGCTGCCTGTCCGTTGGGCTTCATCGAGACGCCTGCCGAGCGTGCACAGTTGCTGCATGGCCGTTTGACCTACTTCCACCCCAATTATGACATCGCCTATAACTTCAATGCGGGCGAGGTGCGCATGGGTGCGACGATGGACTGCTACATGAACGGCTACAGCGACCCGCGTCTGGCGGCCTATTTCGTCCCCGCAAGCAGTGATAGCAAGTATCACGGGGTGCGACTGGGTGTCCACAACATGAACCCGACGCGTTATGCCGGTGCCAATATCTCCAACCTGAACATTGACCGCGCCACTACACCCATCGTGTGGATGACCGCTGCCGAGGGCTACTTCCTGCGTGCCGAGGCGGCGCTGCGCGGTTGGAACATGGGCGGAATGGCACGGGCCTTCTATGAGGCAGGCATCCGCGCTTCGTTCAGCGAAAACGGCGTGAGCGGCGAGGATGCTTACATCACCAACTCGTCCTTGATTCCCACCCGCTATGTGGACCGTACCAATGGCGGCAATGCGGCATCGGCTCCCAGCGATATCACTATTGCCTGGGATGATGAGGCCGACTTTGAGACCAACCTGGAGCGTATCATTACCCAGAAGTGGATTGCGATGTATCCGGACGGTTGTGAGGGCTGGGCGGAGTTCCGCCGAACGGGTTATCCCCGTCTGCTGCCCGTTGTGAACAACGACAGCCAGGGACTGATAGATACCCAAATCCAGGTGCGCCGTTGCCCCTTCCCGGTGCAGGAATACAACACCAACGAGGCCGCTGTGCAGGCTGCCATCCAACTGCTGGATGCCGAGGCCCTGGGCGGCGGTCAGGACAATGGCGGCACCCGACTTTGGTGGGACCGTAGAGTGATTAGTGATTAGAGATTAGTGATTAGTGAGATATGAAACTGACAAGATATATATCGGCGGCTTTGCTTCTGTTTGTTGTCACGGCTTGTGATACCGAGCCTGAGGCATTGGACCTGCAGCCGCTCAATGAGTACAGTGAGGAGTATTATCAGGCGCTGCGCGACTACAAAGCCAGCGAGCACGAGATCTGTTACGTGTATTATGCCGACTGGGCACCCATCGAGGGCGCCAGTGGCTACAAAGATCCCGCCTCGTGGGGCGAGCGCATCATCGGCCTGCCCGACAGTATCGACATCGTGAACCTGTGGATGGGCATCCCGACGCCCGAAACGCATCCCGTTGCCTATCAGGACATGATCGAGACACGTGAAAAGAAAGGCACCCGCTTTGTTTTCCACGCCGATGCGTCGAACTATAACCACAAGTTCACAACGGGCGGCACTGTTTACGACCTGTCGGGCGACCGCAGCGAAGAGGCCATCCGCGCCTATGCCCGCTGGGTGTGCGACACCGTGGTCGAGACGGGTCTGGATGGTGTGGACTTTGACTACGAGGGCTGGAACGGGCAGCATCTTACTTGGGCTATCGACGAGTGTGACAAGATTTTCGGTCCCAATGGCACCTATCCCGAGAAACTGGTCATCGTGGATTATTTCTCTGTTTCGCCGCCAGTGGCATGTGACCCCTATGTGGACTACTACGTCAAGCAGGCCTACAGCCAGCAGGGTGCTGGCGTGGGCGCGATGGGGCACCCCGATGAGAAGACTGTCTATTGCGAGTCCTTCGGTCAAAAGCCCACGGGTGGTGAAATGTTGAACTATGCCGCTTGGGAGCCCGCCACGGGCCACAAGGGCGGTTGCGGCGCTTACTATGTGGAGCGCAACTACTACAACACGAGCGACGGCGTGCCCTATGGCGCCATCCGCCGTGCTATACAGATCATGAATCCGGCATCAGGAGTTAGGAATTAGGAGTTACGAGTTAGAAGTTAGGAGTTATGATAATGAAAATGATAAGATATATTGTTGCTGTTGTGTTGATGGCGCTGGCTTTTGCGGCCTGTGACAGCGAGGGCGACAAGTTTGATTACGGCAAAGTGGGGCTGCTCCTATCGGGTACCGAGCAGGTGCCTGTGCAGCGCTTCACTGTCGACGAACTGCCCGCCGCATGTGCTGTGACCGTCAAGGCAACGCGTCGCTGCTCCAAGGAAGTGACTGTCCGTTTGGCCATCGACACGGCCCTGGTGCGGATTTATAACGCCAAGCACGGCACGGCTTATTATCCGGTTCCTGCCTCTTGCGTCACGCTCGAGAACAGCGAGGTTACCATCCCGCAGGGCGAGGCACTGTCATCGTCGGCTCAAGTGAAAGTGCTGAACACCGACGACTTCATCGAGGGTGCCACCTATGTCATCCCCGTGACCATTGTGCAGGTGGATGGCGATGGCGGTGAGGTGATAGAGAGCTCGCGCACCCTTTTTCTGCAGATTTCGCGCATTATTTCGTTCTACTCGCTGGAGAATAATCAGAACGCTTCGTCTAACTACATTTTCCCCGACGACAAGATGGTGAATCTGACCAACTACACCATCGAGTTCAAGGTCTATTCCTATAAGTTCGGCAACGTGGGCAATATCAAGCGCGTGCTGTCTATCGAGGGCAAGAACGAGGAGGAAGCCAACATGTTCCGCTTCGGCGAGAACGGTTCGGCGGGTGGCGACATCCTGCAATGGGTACTGCCCGGTGGACGATGCTTCTCATCGACCCATTTCAAGACTAACCGCTGGTATCTTGTATCGTGTACCTATGACGGCGCGACCTTCAAGATGTATGTCGATGGCGTGGAGGATGCACAGACAAGCGGCAGTGGCAAGGCAACACCCTTCCAGCGTTTCGAGTTGGGCATGTCGTGGGGCAATTACCGCAATAGCCAGTTCTTCCAGGGGCGCCTGTGCGAGGTGCGCGTGTGGAACCGTGCACTCACGGCCAGCGAGATTTCCACGGGCTTTGCCGGAGTGAACGCCCACAGCGACGGCCTGGTTGCCTACTGGAAGATGAACGAGGGCGAGGGCCACATCTTCCACGACGCCACGGGACACGGTTATGACATGGACTGGACCGACACCTGGCGTGATGACCGCGAGAACGGTGTTCTCGTCGCCCATGACTACAGTCAGTATATCAAGTGGGTCAAAGACGACAACAACAAGGTGGTTCAATAGGGTACAGTATTAGTCATCCGCACTCAACGTCCTGAGCGCGGATGACTATTATTCATGTTACTGGATATTGTGTTCGCCTGCTAGAACGAAGACAGCAAATAGATTTCGATATAAGTTAATAAATACCACTGGAAGTCGTCATATTGTTGGACGAATTGTAGATATCCCATACAGTGCCGAACACTGATGCTGGTTCTCCAGCTACAGTGCGTGTTTCGATTGTTGGATTCTTAACAGTGCCATTTATCTTGAACTTTGCTGTGGTGGGTGAAATGCCAGCACTGGGAATAAACGTGAATACGTATTGGCCACCTGTTCCAACAAACTCATACGCCTTATCCCCACCAATATTTGGATGTTGGGTATTTACCCAAGTATTGGCCTCAACGGTTTCATCATTTCCACTATTGGGACCGAAACGGTAATTGGAATTGAATTCACTCCAATTGCTGCTAAGACCTGAAGCGAAAACAAACCATATCGTACCAGAGACTGTGGCCGTGTAGCTGTAGCTGCCGTCAGCATTCCTCATCATCTTGACACCTGCCCCCGGATTCCAATTGCCAAACGGATCATTGCCTACAATGTAGTAATCAGGTGTGGTGAGCAAGAAGTCAATCAGGACAGTAACGTCGGCAATGTCCACCGCACCGTCGTTGTCGCAGTCGGCAGTGGTTGGGGCTGTGGCTCCGCTCAGCAGAATGTCGATCAGCGCCGTCACATCAGCGATGTTGACGCTTTTGTCGCCGTTCACGTCACCGCGCACAATGGGCATTTCGGTAAGGTAGCCCGGATTGCTGGGGCCGCCGTCGATGTGGGCGTAGGCCTTGTCGGTGTGGTTGGCATCATAGGTTGTACCTTTGCCGCCCACCAGGCTGGTACAGTCAGTGAACATGTTTTCAGATTCGGTGACATTTGCGGTACTCCATAGGTCACTTACCGTGACGGTAGTCACGTTACTGCATTGCATGAACATGGATTGCATATTGTTCACATTAGATGTGTTGAAACTGCTTAGGTCAAGACTCCTTAGGCCGGTGCACGCGCCAAACATGGCATTCATGTTTTTCACATTCAATGTGTTGAAGTTGCTCAGGTCAAGGCTGTTCAAATTGGAACATACTGCGAACATGGTTTGCATGTTGTTCACACCAGATGTGTTGAAGCTGCTCACGTTAAGGCTCGTCAGGCTAGTGCAGAAACCAAACATGCCAGACATGTCAGTCACGTTGGCCGTGTTGAAATTGCTTAGGTCAAGGCTTGTCAGCCCGGTGCAGAAAGTGAACATCCAACTCATGTCAGTCACCTCAGCGGTATTGAAGTGGCTAAGGTTCAGGTTCTTTAATCCTGTTGTGCTATTGAACATGCCAGACATGTCAGTCACATTAGACGTGTCCCAGCCATTCAGCATGAGGCTTGTCAGACCTGAGCATTCATAGAACATACTACTCATGTCAGTTACCTTAGCTGTGTTGAAATGCCTCAAGTCAAGGCTTGTCAATTTCTTGCAACCATAGAACATGCTGCCCATGTTTGTTACCTCTGACGTGTTGAGATAGTTCAGGCCAGAAATCGACGTGAGACTTCCCATCTCAAAAAACCAAGAGTGCGTTGATGTCGGTCGGGCATTGGCGAAAGATGCATTAAAGACCACCTTAGTGACGTTGTAGTTATAATTTGTTTCGTCGTTATACCAGTCTGGAGCATTGTCCGCTTCGTTCAGGTTATAGGTCGTGCCCGTGCGTGAACTGCGATATTTGTCATAGTAGAACGTGAGCGTCGTGTTCGACGGCGTGTAACAGGCGTAGGCTTCATTGCCAGCAGTGAAGTAGCCCGGGTTGCTGGAGCCGCCATCGATGTGGGCATAGGCTTTGTCCACGTGGTTTGTATCATAGGTCGTGCCCTTGCCACCCACCAGGCTGTTGCAGTTATAGAACATATAATTGGAAGAAATCACGGCAGCCGTGTTCCATCCATTGCCCACATAGATGGTCCGCAGATTAGTACAACCAGAGAACATCTCAGACATATTAGTCACCTTGGCGGTATTGAAATTGCTCACATCCAGGCTTGTCAAACCAGAACAGCTACAGAACATCTCAGACATATTAGTCACCTTGGACGTGTTGAAGTGGCTCATATCCAGGCTTGTCAAACCAGAACAGCTATAGAACATAGATTCCATATCGGTGACCTCACTGGTGTTCAGGTAGCTCATGCCCGTGATGGATTGAAGTCTTGTCATACCAAGGAACCAACTGCAAGTGGACTTCGGGCGGGCTCCAGCGAACGACGGGTCAAAAACTACCTTAGTCACACTTTCATAAGTGCCTAAATTGTACCAATCGGGATTGATGGGGCCATTGTTCAGGTCGTAGGTCGTGCCCGTGCGTGAACTGCGGTAGATGTCGTAGTAGAACGTAAGCGTCGTGTTCGACGGCGTGTAGCAGGCATAAGCCTCAGGGACTGCAGTGAAGTATCCAGGGTTGCTGGGGCCGCCGTCGATGTGGGCGTAGGCTTTGTCCACATGGTTTGCATTATAGGTTGTGCCCTTGCCACCCACCAGGCTGGTGCAATCAAGGAACATTGAGCCGGAATTGGAACTGGGGACGGACGCTGTGCTCCATCTATCGCCAGCAAGGATTGTGGCCAGATTACGGCAATTTACGAACATGGCCGTCATGTCTGTCACTTTTGATGTGTTAAAGGTTCTCAAGTCAAGGCTTACCAGACTCTCACATCCAGCGAACATATAGCTCATGTCGGTCACATTCCACGTGGCAAAGTGGAACGAGTCAAGATACCTCAGTGCTGAGCAATTCATAAACATTGAACGCATATCGGTCACTTTGGACGTGTTGAAATTGCTCAGGTTGATGCTCGTAAGACATCTGCACCCTACGAACATCGAAGTCATTTTGGTCACTTTACTCGTGTTGAAGTTGCTCAAGTCTAGACTGGTCAAACTTTCACAACCACCGAACATCTCAGACATATCGGTCACCTTGGACGTGTTGAAATTGCTCACATCCAGGCTTGTCAAACCAGAACAGTCATAGAACATAGATTCCATATTGGTCACCTCACTGGTGTTCAGGTAGTTCATGCCTGTAAAAGACTGAAGATTTGACATGCCATAAAACCAAGATAAGGTGCTCGTAGGTCGGGCATTGGCAAACGACGGGTTAAACACCACAGATCTGATGGAATCTCTTATCAGGTAAGAGCTCCAATCGGGAGGAAACGCGCCTGTGTTCAGGTTGTAGGTCGTTCCCGTGCGTGAACTGCGGTAGTTGTCGTAGTAGAACGTCAGTGTCTTGTTTGACGGCGTGTAGCAGGTATAGGCCTCGGCAGCCTCAGCACCTATGGCACACCACAGGCATGCCATCAATACAAAAAGTTTGAGTGTTAGGGGCTTCTTCATAATTATCATGTTTTTAAAGTTAATAATTTCAGATTTATGGATTATCTCGCAAATTTACTCACAAATTCCCTAAAAGCCAAATAGTATAAGACTTTATTTCTCTTTTTTTAATGCTGTCCGTCTTAAGCCCATTAGGCTGACATGACACCAATGACCTAAAACCATTATCTTACATTATCTGTTATATGAATTAGAAAAGAATGAATTATTCTTTTTATGTGCTCAAATTGCAAAATCTTTTATTATCTTTGAAAGTTCATTTGAATTGGTATGTAAAATATCGATTCAATACAACCTTGAAGCCCTTATTGTAGGACTATGACAAGTTGCGGGCGTTTATGGGAATGCCCACTTGCGATGAGCGCATCAGCGAGAGTTGGAAATTGTCAGATAACAAACGCTAGCTTTATATGTTGTTTATAAAAGTTTTTATTACCTTTGCGTGTTAAACGTTACTATTATGCAGATATATAAATTCAATAACATATTGAAACCCGTCCTTTGGGGCGGCAGCAAGTTGCTGGAATTTAAGGGATTGCCAGCAAGTGATCAACTCATTGGCGAGACTTGGGAACTGTCGGCGATGCCGGGTCGTGAGTCGGTTGTGGCCGAGGGCCTGGAAGCCGGTATGACACTTTCCCAGCTTGTGCGCCATCATGGTGACGAACTTGTGGGCGATGATGTGCGTCACCGCTATGGGGACAACTTCCCGCTGCTCATCAAGTTCATTGATGCTCATCGCGATCTGTCCATACAAGTGCATCCTGACGATAAGATGGCACGGCAGCGGCACGGCTGCTCGGGCAAGAACGAGATGTGGTACATCCTTCAGGCCGATGAACACTCGCTGATTCGCACGGGCTTTAACCGTCCCGTGCAGGTCGAGGAATTTGACCGCAGCCTGGCCGACGGCTCCATCCTCGATATCGTTAATGCGACGTATTCCAAGCCGGGAGACGTGTTCTATATCCCTGCAGGCCAGATACATTCTATCGGTGCCGGCAACATGCTGGTCGAGATACAGCAGTCGAGCGATATCACCTACCGCGTGTGGGACTACAAACGCTTTGACACAGACGGCAAACTGCGCCCGCTCCATATCCAGGAGGCCCGTGAGGCTCTCGACTTCACCCTAGGAATAGGGAAAGTGGTTGACAAACCTAACGTTGCACCCGGCATGACTCTGCTCGTGGACAGTCCCGAATTTGTCGTGCGCCATCTGGAATTTAATGGCGACTACTGCCTGGAGAATCCCGGTTGCCACACCTTTGTGGCCGTTATCTGCATTCAGGGAGAAACCACCCTGCAAATGAAGGGAATGACACCGGTTGCCCTGCGTCAGGGCGAGACGGCGCTGGTTCCCGCTATCGCCGATAGGGTAGAGATGAACGGATCGGCCCGCTTGCTGCTGGCCACGGTGCCTGGTAAAAGAATATAAAACCATTATAGGATATGAAGAAGAAATGGATTGTCGGCGGCTTGGTTGCACTGGTTGTTATCCTTGTGGCCTGTGCCGCACCTTACCTGTTCACCGGTGCTCCGGCCGAGGGACTGATCAAGATGCGCAAGGGCAGCACCATCGAGTCGATTAGTGACAGTGTGCAGGCCAACGTGGAGACGAATTACGGCAAACGTGTGGCAACGATGCTCCGGCTCATGGGGGCCAAGGTGGAGAACCGTGAGGGTGCTTTCCGCATCACTAAGGGCATGTCGCCCTTTACCGCCGCACGCTACATCAAGAACGGTGCGCAGAGCGGTGTGCGTTTCACTTTCAATAATGTGCGCACCCTCGACGAGTGGACCCAGCGCTGGGGTGACTCTTTCATGGAAGGCCCTGATGCGATGCGCAAAGCGCTGAAAGATAGTGCTGTATGTGCCAAGTACGGGAAGACGCCGGAGACCATCGCCTGCCTGCTGATGCCGGACACTTATGAGTTCTACTGGAACATCAGCCCCGAGAAGATGCTCGACCGCATGTTTGAATACTACAACGACTTCTGGAGCAGCGAGCGCAAGGCCAAGGCCGAGCGACTGGGACTCACACCCGACGAGGTGGCTACCGTGGCTTCGATTGTCGAAGAGGAGACCAGCAAGGCCGACGAGCGCGGCAAGGTGGCACGTCTGTACCTGAACCGCTACCAGCAGGGCATGCGCCTGCAGGCCGACCCGACCGTGAAATTTGCTATCGGAGACTTCTCGATCAAGCGCATCACTGTGCCCATGACGCAGATCAATTCACCCTATAACACTTATCGCGTGAACGGTCTGCCCCCAGGCCCCATCCGTCTGCCCGAGAAATCGACCATCGATGCTGTGCTCAACGCTCCGCAGCACGACTACCTGTATATGTGTGCCCGAGCCGACTTCAGCGGCTACCACGACTTCACGTGTGACTATGCCAGCCACTTGGAGAATGCCCACCGCTACCAGGCTGCCCTGAATTCACGCGGCATCAAGTGAATTAACAGTTAACAGTTAAGAGTTTACAGTTAATAGTTTAAAGGTTTGGCTTAAAAACAGATTAACTAACAACTAAGGACTAACAACTAAAGACTAAAGACACTAACAACTAAGAACTGAAATAGAATGGAAAACGAAGAAAAACTGGTCGTTGTTGCCAAATACAGTAGCCCAGTAGACGCCAACATTGTCAAGGGTGCGCTTGAAGCAAGCGGCATCCCTGCCGGCGTCATCGTCGACAGCACCGCCAACGCCATCTGGATGGCACCTGTCAGGGTGGTGGTGTTTGAGCGCGACCTGGAGCTGGCCAAGAAAGTGATCAGCGAGACCGACGAGGTTGACGACAACGCTATTGAGGACTGACATATACTAAATCGGGCAAATTTTCGTTATACTATAGTGTTTTCGAGATAGAATAACGACAATATGACTAATTATAAACGTCACTTGATATTGATGGCCGCATGCTTTGCAGTGGCCCTGTTTGCCGTGGCCGATGATGGCCCCCAAACCACTGCTTACAATTTCTTGAGCGTGCCTGCATCCAGCCATGTCTATGGCTTGGGTGGCCACAACCTCACCATCATCGATGACGACATCAACCTGGTGGAGCAGAATCCCGCCCTGCTGGGACCCGAATATGACCATCAGGTGGGCTTGAATTACATGCGCTATATCGGTGAGACCAACTTTGCCGGATTGCGCTACGGCCAAGGCGTGAGTGAGCACGGAGCCCTGGCCTTGGGTCTGCAGTACTTTGGATACGGCAATATTCAGGGCGCCGACATCGACGGCACCATGACAGGCACCTTCAGCGCCAGCGACATTGCTTTTAACCTGACTTACAGTCACGACATCAGTGAACGGTGGCGCGGCGGCATCACGGTAAAATACCTGTATTCCAAATATGAAGACTATACGGCTGGTGCCGTAGCTGCCGACCTGGGCATCAACTACTATGACCCTGACCACGAGTTCTCGGTTTCGCTGGTGGGCAAGAACCTGGGTGGACAGGTTAAAAAGTTCAACATGAACAAGGAAAACCTGCCCTGGGATATCCAGGTGGGCATGAGCAAGATGCTGGGCAATGCTCCCATCCGCCTGCATGTCACAGCCTATGAGTTGGTTCGATGGAAGAGCCCTTATTATAAAATTGAGGACGTCAACAACCCCAATAGCGACCTCGTTAAAAAAGAATCCTTCGGCAGCAACTTGTTGCGGCATCTGGTATTTGCTGCCGACGTGTTGCCTGCCAACAATTTTTATTTGGGCATCGGCTACAACTACCGCACCCGCACCGATATGGCTACTTACAAGCGCGACTTCATGTCGGGCCTATCGGTATGTGGTGGCTTGAAGGTGAGAGCCTTTGGCTTTGGTGCCGCCTTTGCGCGTCCCCACACGGGCGCTTCGACCTTCATGTTCAACCTCACCACCAGCATTGGTGAGCTGTTGAGGTGATTGCCTTGTGTGTGCTCTCCAAGTCTGGATAAAGGGCATAACATCACTTTTTCAGCAATACATTGAGCTTGTCATGCTGGCGTGAAAACGTGATCGCCAGGGTGATGGTTTTGGCATTATTTTGGTTAAATGTGTTAAATCACTAAGATGTTGATAAATCTTGCCCCAGTCGCTTGGTGAAGACAAAAAAAAGCAGTAATTTTGCACCCGAAATGAATAAATGATTGGCACGTGTTAATACATTCATTTAGCATACCCTTTAGGATAACTTGTAGCGGAGAGGCAGCAAGCCAATTCTATAACCCGCTGCGAAATGGGCTAACTAGCACTAGACGCGCTATATTGGATGGGGAAAACCCCTCTAATGTGGCGCGAAAAATTTTTAATAGAAAACTTATTTTTATTCTATAATTTCACATTAACTCTTTTAATCATCAGTTACGTTTTATGTTGAGAAAAGTTAAGTTTTTAGCATTGGTGGCAATGTTCTTTGTGGCATTGTCAGTAAATGCTCAGGTGACGACCTCGGCGTTATCGGGTGTTGTGACCGATGAGAACCAGCAGGCGATGATTGGTGCAACAATCACTGCCTTGCACACGCCCTCAGGCACCAAGTACAATGCCGTGACCAACATGGATGGCCGTTACACCATCCAGGGTATGCGTCCCGGTGGCCCTTACACCGTAAGCGTGTCCTACATCGGCTACGAGCCCCGCAGCGTTCAAGGTATCATGCTGCAGTTGGCCGAGACCTCCAATCTTGACTTTGACCTGAGCGTTGACGCCAATGCCCTTGGCGAGGTTGTTGTTACAGCAGCCGCCACCAAGTTCAGGGCTGAGAAGACCGGTGCTGCCACCAACATCAACAGTGCCCAGATCACCAATCTGCCCACGGTATCCCGCAGCTTGACCGACATTACCCGTCTGTCGCCTTACGGCGGTAATGGCATGAGCTTTGCCGGTACCGACGGTCGTACCGCCAACTTCACCGTTGACGGTGCCAACTTCAACAACAACTTCGGTTTGAGTGACAACCTGCCCGGTGGTGGCAACCCCATCAGCATCGAGGCTATCGAGGAGATGCAGGTCGTTATTTCTCCCTATGATGTTCGTCAGACCAACTTCATTGGTGGTGGTGTTAACGCCGTTACCAAGAGTGGTACCAACAAGTTCCGTGGCAGTGCCTACATCTTCCACCGCAACGAGAATATGCGTGGTGACGCTGTTGAGCGCACTCAGATTGGTCAGGCCCGCGAGAAATTCAAGGTGACCACCTACGGTGCAACCATCGGCGGCCCGATCATCAAGGACAAGCTGTTCTTCTTCGTGAACGGTGAAATGACCAAGCAACCCACCATCGTGAACATGTGGCGTGCTTCGCAGAACGGTGTTGCCGTTCCCGACCAGTACATCTCTCGCACCACGCTTGCCGACCTGGAGCGCGTGAGCAACTTCGTGAAGCAGAAATATGGTTATGACACGGGTTCTTGGACCAACTTCCCCGCCGACGAGAACAACTACAAGCTGCTCGCCCGTCTGGACTGGAACATCAACCATGACCACCACCTGGCCCTGCGCTACAACTACACTAAGAACCGCTACTGGCAGAATCCCAACGCCACCTCGATGGATGGTGGCACGCGTATGGCTACTGCCCGTGTATCACAGAAGTCCTTCTCCTTCGCCAACTCGATGTATGGCATGGACAACCTGGTACACTCCTTCTCATTTGACTTGAACAGCCGTCTGACCGACAACCTGTCGAACCAGTTCCTGGCTACCCTGTCTAAGCTGGATGATATCCGTGCCAGCAACTCGAGCGAGTTCCCCTTCATCGACATCACAATGCTTGATGAAGAAGGCAACCGCGACAACTATATGGCTCTGGGTTATGAGCTCTTCACCTGGAACAACGCCGTTCACAACACCATCTGGAACCTGCGTGACGACGTGACCTGGTACTATGGTAACCACAAGATCATGGGTGGTCTGAGCTTTGAGCATCAGATGGCCGACAACCAGTACATGCGTAATGGTACGGGTTACTACCGCTACAATAGCGTTGACGACTTTATCAACGGTGCTGCTCCCGAGGTTGTTTGCTTGACCTACGGTTACGGCAGCGAGACCAAGCCTGCTGCCCGTGTGCAGTTCAACAAGGCTGGTATCTATGCACAGGACGAGTGGAACGTCACCAAGAACTTCAAGTTGACCTACGGTCTGCGTCTCGATGGTCTGTTCTTCAACAACGGTGACCTGATCACCAACAACGCTATTCTGGCACTGACCTATTATGACAATAAAGGCAATGAGCGTCACATCGACACCGGCAAGTGGCCCAACAGCAACCTGATCGTTCAACCGCGTCTGGGCTTCAGCTGGGATGTATTCGGCAACAAGGTGCTCAAGGTGCGCGGTGGTTCGGGTCTCTTCTCGGGCCGTCTGCCCCTGGTATTCTTCACCAACATGCCCACCAACGGCGGTCTGGTACAGTATCAGGCTCAGCTCAACGCCAACACCAAGATTGGCGGTATGGTCAAGGATCCTAACACCGGTGAGATGGTCTACAAGCCCAACCGTGGCTTTGAGAACTACACTGGTGCCTACACCACCGATGCCAACGG
>CACYAW010000016.1 GCA_902772455.1 uncultured Bacteroidales bacterium | reverse complement strand
ATCACGTTGTGCGGGCCCCAGGTGATGGCAGCGACGCGGTTGCCGCGGCCGTCGATGTTGACGATGACGCCGTCCTGGGTGATGGCATTGGCACTGGTGAGGAAGTAGTCCACGTCCATGGCGTCGAGGTAGCATTGGCGCTTCTCCTCGTTGGTGACGGCCTTGTCACGGTCGATGACCTTGTAGTCGCCGCTGTCGATGAGTTGCCGGGTCAATCCCATCTCGCGGATGGTCTGTGAACCGCCCCAGGTGACGCTGCTGCCCTTGGGCATGAATGACTTGACGAGCTCGATGGCCTCGGCTGCGGTGGCGCAGTAATGAGCGTTAAAGTTGCGGCGCTCCAAATGCTTGATGATGCGCCCTGCCAGGAGTTCGTTATGGATTTCGATAGGTGTCATAGTGATGATGAGTGATTAGTGAATTATTAGAACAAGTTGATGAGTTTGAGGGAACCCCAGATGATGGCGGCGTAGCGCAGCAGTTTGCCGATGGTCATGGTCAAGAGGACAATCCACACGTTGGAGCGTACGTAGCCCAGAGCAACGCTGATAGCGGTGCCCAGTATGGGAATAAAGGCGAAAAACCCCATCCACGCGCCACGGTTGTGCATGAAGTGCAGGGCGCGGTTGAGCTTTTCCTCGCTTACTCGGGCATATTTTTCAATCCACTCGATTTTACCCAGGTGGCCGATGTAATAGCATGTCATGCCGCCGCTCACATTGCCAGCCAGCGCAACAAACAGGCTGGTGACGGGATTCATGTGTAATGGTCCAACACATGCGATGACCAGCGCCTCGCTGCTGAAGGGGACGATGCTGCCTGCCAGGAATGACCCTAAGAACAGCCCCAAGAAGCCCCATTGTGTAAAGAAATGGATTAACGTATCTATCATCTTTTCAGATTGTACTGTGTGCCGGGGCTCAGCCACGGCCATCTACATCATTTAAAAAGCTGTTGTGTGAAGATAACCAGGTAGTCGCGCCAGTTGGCCCACTCGTGGCCGGCACCGCTCTCGTGGTAGGTGTAGCGCAGCCGGTTCTTGTCAAGCATTTTCCTGAACTCGGCATTGTCCTTGTAAAGGAAATCATCCTTGCCGATGCCCAACCAGTACAGTCGCGGACGCTGCTTAAACTGGTTGATGAGTTTAGTCTCCAGGTCGTCATAGATTTTGCACTTGCCCTGGTCCATGCGGGAGATGGCAGGCGAGAACAGGCCCACGTAGGCAAAGTCATCGGGCTGGTTAACACTGATGTAGAGCGAGTGGTAGCCACCCATCGACAGGCCGGCGATGGCACGGTAACGTTTGGATGCGCGTGTGCGGTAGTTGTTGTCAACCCAACTCATGATGTCATTGAAGGATTGCTCAAACGTGCCCTCCATCCACTGCTTATGGGCAAAAGTGGGCTGCTCGTTGTTATTGGGGCCCATGCCGGGAGCGGAGTGCGTGTCGGTATGTCCGTTGGGCATCACCACGATCATCGGTTCTGCCTTGCCCTCGGCGATGAGGTTGTCCAGCACTTGGGCGGCATGGCCCTGCTCAAGCCAGACGGTCTCGTCACCGCCGGTTCCGTGCAGCAGATACAGTACCGGGTAGCGCTGGCGGCTCTGTTCATAACCAGGCGGCAGATAAACCATCATGCGGCGCTTGGCGTTCAGTGTAGGAGAGTCATACCACACGGCCCTGACCTCTCCATGGGGCACATCATGCACCGCCACAGGACAGTCACCTTGTGGGTCGAGCACAAAAGTATTCATCACAGTCTTGACATCGCGCAGCACTTGAGCATTTTCGTTATCAATCACTTTCATGCCGTCAACGATAAAGTAATACATGTATAGGTCAGGCTCAAGATCACGCAGGGTGATGCTCCATGTCTCGTTACCCGTATGTTTCATCAGCGTGTCCATGCGAGAGTCGATAATCAGGCGCACCGTGTCGGCACCAGCTGCCTTAACCTTAAACGTCACAGCACCATTGCTGGCGATCTCTGGACTGTTTATTGTCGGGGCAAAGTATCCTTGGCCGCTCATAGCGAACGCAGTCAGAACAAACAAAAAGAAAAAATACCGTCTCATATTATCATGCTTTTAAAGTTTGTGCAAATATATAGAAAATCCACCCACAACCCAAATGATTGCGAGCCAATTCACATTATATAACATGTTTTACAGGCGTTCTTTGACGCGTTCCCAAGCATGGGAGCCAAACAGGAAGCACTCGCGCATCGTGTCCGTCATTACCCTAAAGCGGCTCATGGGCACGGTGAAACTCAGTTCGTTTTTGCCCACCCAAGGACGCACCGACGGGTCAAACAGCCCGAGGAAACAACGGTGGCCATTCCGAGCGTTCTCGACCACGGTCATCGACACCACCGTGCTGCAACCCGACCCGAACTGGGCCACCACGGCATCAGGTTCGTTGGAGTCAAAATAGGTCCAGCCGCACAATCCCGCGAGCATATCGGGCGTGGCATAGAACATCACGCCCTCAAAGTCGTCGAATGAAGCCGCCTGGTCAATCCTCACAAAATTCAGGTAAGGCTTTTCGGCTCGGGGCATCTCCAGGCTCTTGACGTAGTCGGCGACCATCTCTGGCGTGCGTTTATACTTCTCGGTGAGCGAGACAAAGTTGGGAACCCGCTCGGGCATATCGCTGAATCCCGTGTAGAGTTTGCCGCCCCCACAACCGATGACCTCGGCGCTCAGGCTTACAGGCGTTCCCTCACGCGCTGCTTGCAGTCCCTTGAAGAAACACCCTCCAATCTTCGCCGTGTCGGCCACAGGCGTATTACTGTAACCAAACAGCAACGGCAACTGAGCATTCTCCCCGAACGCCTCCCGGTAATTCTCAATAAATTCCTTCAATTCCATACAATTATTTGTTAATATTTTTGTCTGGTTGTCATAAAATATCATTTTGCCAAAGCGCTTTCAGAAACTGATCAACAGGCCAAATCTCTACATCATTCATCTTGCGATATGCTACGTCAAGTGAAATGATAATCGTTCTTGCGTTGGGATGTTCTTCTTTAAATGCTTTAAGACCTTTAATGTGTTTGGGCTGTATTTCTTGAGATGACTTGATTTCTATGGCCACTTCGGCATCACCATAAATCAAGTCCACTTCAAAGCCCGATGTAGTTCGCCAATAAGATAATTTCTTGCGACGGTGGGTGTATGAGATGTATGCAATAATTTCTTGTATGATGAGATGCTCAAAAGCATGTCCAAAATCGGCAGATCCCGGTTCCATCTTTTGGCGGTTGCATAAATAATTGACAATCCCGACATCGAAAAAGTAGAATTTGGGAGCTTTAATCAACCTTCGCTTTTGAACTTTTGTGAATGCAGGCAACATATAGCCAATCAATGTTTCCTGCAGAATCTCGAAATAGGCTTTTACGGTATTTGCACTGACTCCACAGTCTGTTGCGACATTGTTATAGTTGACCATCTCTCCGTTGGTCAGTGCTGCAACTTCAAGAAAACGGATAAATGTGCTTAGATTCCTTGATAAAGCTTCGGCCTCTATTTCCTGTTGCAGATAATTACCGATATATCCTTCCAATCGGTTCCATGGGTTGGCAGTGAGATAGTGTCTTGGTAGCATGCCGTGGTTAACGGCTTTAATTAAGTCAAAATCGGGAATTTCCTGACTGACAAGAGGAAAAAGTTGCCGTTTAACGGCGCGGCCACCTAACATGTTGGCTCCTAGTCGCTTGAGTTTTCTGGCACTCGATCCACACAACAGAAACCGTATGTCGCGGTTAACAATTAACCAATGCACAGCGTCTAGTAATTTAGGTAGCATTTGTACCTCATCGATAATCACTAATTGATTATGGTCCATATGATCCAGTTCCTGAATGAGGAGTTCGGGCTTACGTTGAAGTCTGCTATATACGTCTGGAAGCAGAAGATCATAATAGTGAGCCTCAGGATAAATCGTCTTGAGTAGAGTGCTTTTTCCTGTTTGCCGTGCACCCCACAGGAAAACACTGTCATCCTGTAATTCGGGAATGGATAATAATCTGCTAAGTATCATATTTACTGTTGTTTAAATCGTTTTTTGTCGTTCTGAAGCGTGAATTGAATTTCTGATAAACCGCAATGTCGTTGCGGTTTATCATAATAATCTGCAGTGTCGTTGCGGATTGTCATTCCGCAAAATTAGAAAAATCTAACCAAGTGTGCAACTTTTCTCAAATATTTTTCAACGATGAGTGATGTGTGGTTATAAGAATTGCACGGAGCCGTTTTGGGCCCCGTGCAATTCGTTTTGTTGTGGATATTCTGCTGTCGGTTTAGATCCAGCCCATCGAGTGGTAGAGGAAGGCGATGAGGTACCCGGCAACACAGGCGACCACGGTATGGACCATACCGGGCATCATGAACGAGTGGTTCAAGAGGTACTTGCCGATGACGGTCGTGCCCGTGCGGTCAAAGTTCACGGTGGCGATATCCGACGGATAGTTGGGGATAAAGAAGTAGCCATAGACCGAGGGCAGAACACCCAGCAGGATCCAGCCGTCGATGCCCAACTTGTAGGCCAGAGGCAGCATGGCAACAACTACAGCGCCCTGTGAGTTGACGAGCACCGATACCAGGAAGAACGCAAAGGCAATCGACCACGGGTATTGCTCCACTAAGCCGGCCAACATGTCCTGGATTTCACCCAGATAGTTGGCGAAATAGGTGTCGGCGAGCCAAGCGATACCGTAGATGGCGACTACAGCGACCATACCGCTCTGCCAAACGGGACCGGCGATGGCCTTCTTGGGTTTTGCCTTGCAGAAGATGATCATCAGCGCGGCAGCGGTAATCATCACAATCTGGATGACAAGGTTCATCTTCAGCGGGGTGGGGTGCGTCTTGGTCAAACCTTCAACAGCAATGCCCAGCTTAGCGAGTTGGTCGGCGGTGATGGTCACACGCGAGCCGATGAGCTCTACCGTAGCGTCACCGTCAATGGCCTTGATGGTATCATAGGCGGGCAACAGGTCCTGGAAGATAGCGAAGAACACGATGACCAGCAGGGCACCGAAGAAGATATAGACAGCACGCTTGCTCTCGGGAGCAATCTTCTTGTCGAGGGTGGTGGCGCTGCTGCCGTAGATGTATTCGCGCTGTGCGGGGTCGGCGATCTTCTTCTGGAACTCGGGATCCTTGTCCAGGTCCTTACCGCGCTTGTAAGAAGCGATAGATGCCATGAAAATACCCAGCAGACAGGCGGGGATGGTAACCATCAACACCTGCGGGATGGAGACGGTATAACCGTTAGCGCCGCTGATGGTGATAAAAGCAACCACCGCTGCCGCAATGGGCGAGCAGGTGATACCGATCTGTGAGGCGATACTGGCGATACCGCAGGGACGCTCGGGGCGGATGCCCTTCTTGATGGCGATGTCGCAGATGATGGGCATCAACGTGTAAACCACATGACCCGTGCCGACGAGCACCGTCAGGAAGAACGTGCACAGGGGGGCCAGGAAGGTGATGCGGTCAGGATGTTTGCGCAGCATCTTCTCGGCCAGCTGGATGAGCCAGTCCATACCGCCCGAGGCCTGCATGATGCCGGCGCAGGTGACGGCTGCAATGATGATGTAAATCACATCGGTGGGAGGCGTGCCGGGTTTCATGCCGAAGCCAAACACGAGGATGGCCAGGCCAATGCCCGAAATCGCTCCCAGCGCCAGACTGCCGTATCGGGAGCCCAGCCACAAAGCTCCAAGCACAATGAGGAGCTGAATAATCATGATTAGTGACATGTTATTTTAGTTTTTAGTTTTTAGTTTTTAGTTTTTAGTTGATGTACACATCCATTCATTTAGTACCTGATGGACACTTGCATGAAGATGGAGCTGTAGTCGGCCTTGGCGAGTGCACGGTCATGGGTGAAGCAATACTCGGTCTGTACCTCAAGGTATTTGCAGAAGCGGTAGTTCAGGCCCACTTCGTAGTTGGTCTTGGCAGCCACGCTCGATGCGGTGGGGCGGTACAGGTCATAGCGTGCCTTGGCCATCAGTTTGTTGGGGATGACGGGAACGATGGCGAGGGCGTAGATACCGTCACTCTTGTTGTTATCAACGGCGTTACCGTTCTTGTCGGTATAGGTCTTGATGGTGGCATCGTTGGCATCGGCACTCTTCTGATAGGTGGTGGCAAAGCCCAGGCCTGTCGAGTGGATGTACTCGGTGCGCAGCTGCAGGTCGCCCTTCTTGTATTCGGCACTCAAGGCATAGCGGTGCTGGCGCAGGCTAACGGTCTGGCCGGCGGCCTTACGGGCATAAGAGCCTTCCCAGCCGAAGGCGCCGATGCGCATACCCTGGATGGGCATGACCCATGCGCCGCCAATGATGTCCTTCCTTTCGTCCACGTCCTTGACATTGATGCCCTGGCCGTTGAACACACCCACCTGGTAGTGCAGCAGGTTGCGGCCGCTGCTGTTCTTGAGGAAATCGCCCTGGAACTGCAGACCGATGTCACGTCCGTTGCTGGCGTGCATTCCCGTGCGGTCGCTGAAGCCTGCCAGCTTGCTCACGGGCTGTGAGTAGCTCATGAAGCCCTGGTCGATGGGGTTCATCGGGTTCTCGTAGGTGAACGGGCGCTTGAACTGGCCCACCTTCACGCGGAAGAAGTCCAGCTTTTGCCATTCCATGAAATAGTCCACCAGCCTGGGGCTGCTGCCCATCGTCGTGGTGTTGCCATTTATCTGGGCCTGAATCTTGTAATAGAAATCATCGAGAATTCGACCCTCGATCGATGCCCTGACGAGCCTCAGGTCAAACGAGTTGCTGTTGTTGTCCTCTTGGAATGTGGCCTGATAGGATGCCATTGCAAATCCACTGAACTTAGGCGGCGTGAAAATCGCCTTTTTCCCGGTCTCGCTTTGAGCCAACACTGGCAACAGCATCATCGATGCTAACAAAGTCAATAGAAATCGTTTTGTCATATGTCTGTTGTTTTGGAGGTTAATTATATTTTAATTTTCGCAAATATAAACAAAATTCTTGAGCTGTAAACAAATTGAGTAAAAGAAACCGCATTTTTTATTGGATGAGCCGTTTGTGCCGGTGATGGTAAGGTGGGTGATGTGCGTTTGGGGGGAAGACGGTGTTCACGGGGTGGAATCTTTTTTTTCATGGCTTGGATAAAATTTTGTTCATTTTATTTGTTGGTTGATAGATATAGAGTACATTTGCAAACCTCTATTTTTTTATATTAACATTAACTAAAATCAAAGTATTATGAAAAGAATTCTGTTTTTGATTTTTGCTGCTTTCTTGTCGATGGCAGTGAATGCTCATCAAGTGCAAACCGTGAAATTGCCCAAGCCCGCTCAGGACAAGGCACATCCCACGATTACTGCTCCTCGTGCCAGTTTCGGCACCACGAACAGGGCCGATGACCCCAAATTGGGCGATGCGGTTGTGACTCCCCCCGAAGGTCTCGTGACTGACAGTTACCGCTTGAATGCCTATATCTTTGACGGCTCGAGCTGGGTAGTGGTGGACCGCGCTTTGCAGATCGGCATCGATGGCGATGACGTGTATCTGCAGGGCTTCAGTGTCTATCTGCCCGATGCCTGGATCAAGGGCACGCTGAATGAGGATCACACGCAAGTTGCTTTCCCTGTTCAGTACTTTGGCAGCCTTTACGGTTATGACATCTACTTCTATCCTGCATCGCCTGTTGATGACGAATATGTGTCCATCGATGCCGTGTTCAACTATGACGAGCGTTCCGACGTCTTTGTGCTGGACCAGGAGCAGGTGTGCTACATTTTTGAGAATGCCTATCCCGATCATGTGGGCTGGTACTACATGTATGACAGTGAAATGAACATCACACCCGAAGCCAATACCGTCATCGTTCCCGAGGGCCTGGAGACCGAGCCCTACATGCTGACGGGTGTTTACATGGGCTATTATGAAGACACTGAAGAATGGTTTGAGGGTGATCCTCTGATGGGAATGGCCCAAGTCGGCATTGATGGCGACGACATCTATGTCCAGGGGCTGTGCTCCTATCTGCCCAAAGCTTGGGTGAAAGGCCATCGCGAGGGTGACGGCTATGTGTTTGACAACGGACAGTATTTCGGACCGTTTGTCTGGGGCGGTGATGTTTATCCGTTGTATCTCATGGGATGCACACCCGAGACCAATGACGCCGAGCCGCTGACCTTCATCCTTGATGAAGAGACCGGAGCCCTTGTTGCCCAGCAGTGGTATGGCATTTGTGCCGATGATATCGAAGTGAACTGGTATGACCTGTTGGGCAACGCCGTACTGACTCCCATGGTGGACGAGCCTGCTGTTCCTGCCGAACCCACGGTGCTGTATTTAGAGTATTATGACGATGAGGATCTGGGTTTTGTTGTGCTCGACGTTCCTGTTGTCGATGTTGATGGTAAGCCCTTGATGATCGACTTGCTGGGTTACCAGCTCTTCTTGGACTATGGCGACGGTCCCGAGCCTTACATCTTCTGGGCCGATATCTATGGTTTCGAAGAAGACGAGACGGTTATCCCTTACTCATTCAATGACGACATGAACATTTTGAGTGGCGGTCAGCTTGTAGTGGTTTACTACCTTGGTGAAGGCCTCAAGCGCATTGGCGTTCAGAGCGTTTATGATGGCGGTGGCGAGACCAATTACTCTGAAATCGGTTGGTATGACCTCACCACGACCAGCGTGACCGATATCATTGCCGATGACAACCGCGCAATCGAATACTACGACCTGATGGGCCGCCGTGTCGATGCCTCCAAGCTGTCACGTGGCATCTATGTGACCAGCGATGGCCGCAAGATTCTTGTCAAGTAACCTGATAAGATCCCATTAATCTCTACAGAGGGTGAGCCATACTTTATTATGACACACCCTCTGTTTTTATTGATGTTTTATCAGTATATGGCTGATTATTTTCAATTTTTATTTGTATTTAAAATAATTATTGTAAATTTGTTGCGTGGTAATTTTGTCGGTTGTCGCACGTTGCCATGGAACAAATGAAAGGCGATTTGCTCTATTTTGATTGTATTGCAAACATCGTCCTCACGCTCTTTTTTTTGTCCGTTGACCATTAACAGAATCGAAATTTATTAACCCCGCCGCACTTGAGGAGGACCAGTTGCCGGCTTGATAACTTTTGTGCGTATGAGAAAACTACTAATCCTTTTAATGCTGTTGATGACAGCTGGTAACCACTTCATTCAAGCCCAGGAAGAAGCGACAAATACTGGGCCAAAGAATAAATTGTTAAGCCGCAATAACCTTCAAGAGACCAAGGCTACTTGCTTGAAGGCTTTTGATCCCTCCTCTTACCGTTCTCAGTCAAGAGGTCAGACGTCATTATTTTGGGATTTTGAGGATGAAAGTCAGCTTGACGATTGGACTATTCTCGATGATGATGGAGACGGTTATTCTTGGGAATACCTAAATGGAGATGCCATTAAATCCCATAGCGGGACCGGTGTATTATCATCCGCGAGTTATGACAATTCCTCTTATTCTGCTCTCTATCCCGACAATTGGCTGATTTCACCTGTGGTGACACTTGGTGGCTGGCTCTCGTTCTATGCCTGTGGTCAAGACCCGAGTTACGTAGCTGAAGTATTTGCCGTTTATATTTGTATTGGTAATCCACAGAATAGTAGCGATTTTGTGAAGATCTCTAACGATATCACCGTTGTTGGCACAATGAAACAGTACAATTTTGACCTTAGACCCTATGAAGGCCAATCTGGTTGCATCGCTATCCGTCATTACAATGTGGCAGATATGTTCCGTCTAAACGTTGATGACATCTCTATTGGAGTTGAAATTCCTGATAATCACGAGACTTCGGCCCCTGAGATAATCGTGGAAGAAACAGACCAAGATGTGATCATTACTGCTACAGGCGAAGGACTTGTAACCTTGTATATTGATTTCCCTGACTTCGGAACAGTAGATGTCTATGATTATGGTTCAGTGGCTTATTGGCTTCCTCGTGAAGAAGAAGATATGTATGTTGAGGTTTGGGCAACATTACATGATGATTATGAGTTGATAGGCGAGTCAGATCATCAATGTATACAGATTCCTGCTCTTGAACCTGAACCTGGTCCCGATCCTGACGACCCGCATAGTTATGGTTGCTGGCTCGTTCTGTATGACAAATATGGGGATGAGGTTTGGAAAGAAATGTCAGGTGAATTCTGGTGGGATGATGAATACTACTTTGAACTCGGCGACGGTCTGTCACTAGACCTTACAACGTACTCAGTGATTGATTACTACACCGAAACAGATTATAAGGACGTGTTGGGCTATGTGATGATTAACGGTGTGCGGTATGGCCCTGAAACACCAAATTTGAACGTCTACTCAGGTCAGTATGAAGATTTTGATTTCACTTCTGCTTATGGTGTTCATCTGCCATTGTCCCCTCAAGAGGAGAACTGTTTTGCTTTCTATGCTGGTCTCAGCTGTACGTTCTTTGCGGTCAAGGATGGTGAGCTATACGTCGGTGAATACCCACATACTGGGTTGCCAGTCTATGATTCTTGGACAAGCGTTATCGCCATAGATAAGAATGGTAATCAGGTGGAATTCAGAGTTGGTAAAGATGATATAAATTTCAGTTCTGATTTGTTCGGTTCCGTTGAGTATAATGGTTTAGTGCCTTTCTATCTTAAGCATTACACAATACATGAACCATACTCTTCTACTCCTTATGATGTCATTTATTCTGCAGGCGCCGAAGTTGATGGGACTGAAGCAATATTCGGTGTACCCTATGCGCAGAAGCTAATAGAAGGAAATAACCACTTTCTTGCTCCTGCAGGCTTTTCCTATGTTTTTGGAATGTTTGAGGACTATCTCTTTGCTTTGCAAGTGGGAAAACTTGGCGATTACACCGATGAAAACACTTCGTTTACCGTCAGCAAATCAAGTATTCCTACAGGTAAATACCAGACATTCAGAGCTCAGATAGGATTTAAGGAAGAATATGCCGATAAAGTGAGTGATGTTAGGCTGATTGTAAAAATGCCTGACTCATGTCCATTATATGACAACTCGGTAATGGTGGGGGAGCAGATTCTCAGTAATTATTCTGTAGAATCTAATAAAATCACTATCCCCCTGGCAGATCATTCTGCTATTGTACGTTTCTGTGCTATTCCTACAGAAGTAGGTGAATATGTAGCCCATGCTCGTCTCATGTACAATTTGGATGGAGAGACATATCAAGAGGAGATAGGACAAGCATCATTCAATGCCTTTGAAATGTCGTTAAGAGTGCCGCCCGTGACGGGAAATCCGACTTTTACTGTCAGTGGTACTGCTTCAAATGGCACCAAGGTACAGGTCTATGTTGATGATGAAGAGGTCGCTCAAACTGAGTGCTTGGCTAACGGTTCTTGGCGTGTCCTGTGTAGCTTAAATGAACCTGCGAATCCTTCAACTCATTGGGTTTATGCCGTTGTGGAAACCACAGATGGTAATGTGTTCTGGACCGATTCCAAGGAAGTGCTGTACAGGATGAATGTTCCTCAACCCGACCAAATCACGATGATCAATAACTCCCAAAATATAGTCTTTGACTTCGTGAATGGCACGACCACACCTGATCAATATAGCTATAACTCGAGTAATTCCCAATTTACGTTTGTGGCAAAGCTCAAGGGAACTACAACATCAGTACGTAATCTGAAGATTAAAGTTTTTGATACATCGTTCAAAGTGACGTCTTTCAATGGCGTTTACAGTGCGTCTCATGGCGGATGGGTTTGTACTGCGTCCTATCCCGATTACCAAAAACTTCCAACGTCAGTCGGTTTTGAATATGATTATGTTTGGGAGGGAATAAGCGGGCATTATGAGAATGTTTTCGCTGATTGCACTAATGGCGTGACGCCCAATGCGATTCCTATTATCGACCCGTCAGGATTTGTCTATGAGGCTGTGCCTTCTAATCGTTTGGAAGGAGTGACTACAACCGCATACTATAGGGACCCCGAAAATGGGGAAACTGTATTGTGGGATGCAGAGCAATTTGAGCAACAAAACCCGCTGATGACCGACGCAAACGGTTACTATCGATGGGATGTGCCTATCGGCATCTGGCAGGTGAAATATGAGAAGGATGGCTATCAGACCGTTTATTCGGAGTGGCTGCCCGTGCCACCTCCCCAATTAGACGTGAACATCGCCATGACCGAGATGCTCCACCCTGAGGTGATCAAGGCCCATGCCTATCCCAATGCCGTTGAATTGGAATTCAGCAAGTATATGAAACCCGAGACGTTGACTACCAGTAACATCACAGTCAGTGTTAACGGTACTCCTGTGAGCGGAACCATTCAACTGCTCAACGAGGAAGCAGGTGCTGGCGGCCAAAGTTTTGCCTCCAAGGTGCGTTTCAACGCTGCGCAGCCGTTCAATGCCAGCAAGGTGACGCTGCGTGTGAACCGTGGAGCTGAAAGTTACGCTGGTCTGCAGATGAACAATGATTGTGTGATCGTGCTGGATGTGGAATCTGAAATGACGCGGATTGTTACCGACGCAACCCTCGATGTGGCTTGGAGCAAGAGCCAGGAGTTGATCGTCTGTGTTCAGCCCGCCTTAGCCGCAACGGGTAAGACCTTGACTGTAGGCAACTCCTCACAGATGATTATCTCGACCGATGCCGAGAGCTATATCTTTGACGAAAACGGACAAGCCGTCATTAAGATTCAAGGCGATTTGCCGGGTGTGGCTTCATTGCAGTTCGGCATCGAAGGCTATGACTTGACGGCAACCACTCTTGTCAATGTGACAATTGATAGTGACACAGGCTTGAAGGGGGATGTGAATGGTGATGGCGAAGTGAACATTGCCGACGTCAATGCTATAATAGGAATCATTTTGGGTAATAATGTAGATGCCGAGATTGGCGAACGTGCTGATGTGAATGGCGATGGTGAAGTGAATATTGCCGACATTAATTCAGTGATCAGCATTATCTTGAACCCTGCAAATCAAGTGATGAGCATATTGAACTGCGAAGACTTGCTGCATCTGGATAATGTGACGATGAACCTCGGTGATATGCGCACATTGAACGTGAAACTCAACAATGCTGAGCGCTACAGTGCATTGCAATGCGACATCGTTCTTCCTGAGGGCCTCACACTCGTCAACGTTGATCCCGTTGGCAGCAATGAGCGATGCATTGGAGAACAGGATGCGAAGGCTGTGCGTGCATTGACCTACTCCATGTTGAAGCGTCCGTTCGACAGCCCTGAAGTGCTCAATTTTACCGTGCGCGCCGATGCTGCTTTGGATGCTGAGAGCTTGATCTTGTTGACGAACGTCGTGATTGCCGATTGTGACAATAAGGCATGGCGAGCCAGCGACTGCATTGCTCGTGTGAATGCTGTCTCGGGAATTGATGACCTGACGACAACAGCTGCCCGCGTCTGGGTCGAGGGGCGTATGCTTTGTATCGCTGCTGACCATGAAGGCGTTGCCCAAATTTACACCGTTAACGGCATCATGCGAGAGATGAATGTGAAAAACGGTGTGTCGCGACAAGACCTTGAGCCCGGCATCTATGTGGTGATTGTGAATGGTCTCTCCCACAAGATTTACATCAGGTAAACCATTACGATAAACTGTTGTTGATGAGAGGGTGTGTCATGATGATGCACCCTCTCATGTTTCTAGTGGGCAACGGCATGGTTATGTCCTGACAGGGACCACATGCTTTTTTTTGATTATTTTTGTTACAAAACCGCATGTCGTGCGTTATATAAGCAGAAAGGCCTCAGCATTGAGACCGCGACAACGATAATGAAACAACCTGACCGCATAACGACCGCATTCACCGCCTTGAGGGAGCAGATGCTCTCGCTGGCCGAACGCATCACGGGCAACCGTGACGATGCCGCCGATGCGGTTCAGGACGCTTTTGTGAAACTGTGGCTGCGGCGGGGGCGCTTCGAGTCCTCGAGTCATGCCAGCGGAGCGGGAATGACAACCGTGCGCAATGCCAGCATCGACCTGGCCAGACGCAACAGCAGGCGGGCCCACGTCCCGATAGAGCAAGCCGATGATGCTCCTGCCGAGGTTACCGACGCCGATCGTGAATTGGCCTACCGCCAGGTGCGGGCCATCATCGACAAGGAACTGTCCCCCAACCAGCGCGCCATCATCGACATGAGGGAAGTGGAAGGGATGGAATTTGAGGATATCGCATTGCGATTGGGGCTGCAAGCCGCCACCGTGCGGGTGGAACTGAGCCGGGCTCGCAAGCGGGTGCGCGAGATTTACCAACAGAGAAAGGAGAGTTGAAAAATGAAGAAATCACAATACATCAGCAGTCAGGCACAACTCGAAGCGCTCATCGAGCGATACTTCGAGGGCATGACCACCCTTGAACAGGAAGACGCCATGAGGCAGTGCCTTGCCCATTGCCCATGGAGCAGCCAGGCCATCGACGATGCCCGTATGGTCATGGGCTACTTTGCCGCCCACGCCGAGCAGCAACGCAACCAAGTCACCCCAGGCCTGCGGCAGCGCTTCATCGGCATTGCAGCCTCAATCGCCGTAATACTGGCTGTAGGAGGTTATTTCCTGTGGCACCAGAGCCAGCCTAGCGACGTGTGCATTGCCTATGTCAACGGCATGGTTGTGGAGGACAACGATAAAGTAATGGCACTGGTAGCTAATGACATGAGCAAGATGGACAACGCCGTCAATGCCATGACCAATCAACTCTCTAGCCTGGGCGAAGCCCTTGAACTTGACAACGAATAAAACACTACCGATATGAAACGAATCACCATCATCATTCTCGCTTGCCTGTTGACCACGATGGCAGCCATGGCCCAAGATGGCTTGAACATCAACCGCCTGTTTGACGGACGGTACAAGAAGGCCGCGGGCGCTACCGAAATCATCGTCACCGGCAGCCAGGCCCACGAAATCGGCCTCACAATCTATCACAGCGTGAGCGTGACCGACAAGACCCAGGCCGAGATTATCGAGAACGCCGTCGCCAAGGACGGCGCACGGGCTATCGACAAGGAAGTGGAGTTTCGCAACGGGCAGCTGTACTACGGCTTCTATACCATGCCCAAGAACAAGCGCAGCAACCGCTACATCTTCTTCCTGAACCAGAACCTGGCGCGCAAAGCGCCCAAGAACGTCGTCACGCTCATCTACATGGAAGGCAGCGCCAGCGCCGACAAGATCAAGAAACTCATCAGGAAATAATTACAATCAATACACAATCGCATTATGAAGAAGTTTTCATTATTCATCATCACTGCCATCATGGCAACAGCGTCGATGTCGGCCCAAGTAACCGACACGGTAACCGTTATCGAGAGCCCCAACCAGGTCATCATCACCGAGACCGGCACGGGCACCCGCGTCAAGGTCGTGGGACAGAAGGACAACGACGGCTACAGTTACACCTACACCGTGCAGCACGCCTCTAACGACACCGTCCACACCACCAGCGACTGGGAACTCAACTTCCCGTTCAAGAAGAACAAGAGAAAACGTTACCACTGGACCATGGAGACCAAGGGCCTCTACTTTGGCGGTGGACTCAAGACTTCCTGCGACCTCGTCAACAACAGTTTTAACTGGGGTATTCTTGACATTGCCAGCATCAATTACGATACCTGGCACGGACAGCATTTCTCGCTGGGTGTGGGCTACGACAACAAGCGATTCTCGCTCAAGCGGCCCAACTGCTTTGTCATGGACGAGGCCACCTGCATTGTGGGTACCAGCACTTATCCCGATGACGTGAAAGACCGCTCGTCGGTGCTTAGCATCAGGGCCATCCAATTCCCGCTCCTGTTCCAACAAGACCTGGGCGAGGATTTCCACATCGTTCTGGGTGCCAGCATGAACTGGAACGTGTATGCCAAGTGCAACACCCATTACAAGGTCAACAAGACCCACCACGACGTATCCTATCGCGGAATCAAGCAGAACAAGCTGACCTTTGACGTGATTGGTGCCTTCTCGTTCGACGGCCTAGCCATCTATGGCCGATACTCCCCCGCCAACATGTTCAAGAAAGGCTACGGACCAGAAATCAAGAATACCTGGACCCTGGGCGTCGCCATCGCCCTGTAACCGACTGAGAGTACGACATAAAATGAGGGTGTGTCAAGTTTTTGCACATCCTCTTTGTTGTAACATGCAATTCGGCAACAATAAGCAATAAGGCAAATAACCGAAAAACCACGGGAATTGTTGCGGCGCTCAGGGAGATTGCCTATATTTGCGGGAAAAACAGGGACTTTGAGAAATTATTGTGATATGAGGACTAGGCTGATTTTGAGCGTGATGGCTGTTATGTTGCTGATGCTGGCGACCGGTTTTCCCGCAAGCGCACAGCACAGCCGTGCCGTGCCTGAGCGTTACAGGCGCGCCAGTACCTATGGTGACGTGGTAGAGGTGAGGCTGAAAGAACCAGGCACTTTAGAGGAAAAAATGACGCAGGAAATGAGGGAACGCGTTCGCCTGCTCCATGTCGAAGGCCCCATGGATTACAAGGACTTCAAATTCATTAAGCGCCTGTGTGAGCGCTCGAGTTGTGTCGATAACCGGGGTAAGAGGGTGGACAACTTTATCGATTTGGAGCTGGAGCGTGCCCGCATCATGAGTTCAGGCAGCGGTGGTCTTTTGGGCGGTCACGGTGACCGTGACGTGCTGGGCGACTGCCTGGCCTATGCCAGCCACCTGCGTTCGATCCTGCTGCCCGAACGCCTCAAGCGCATCGATCGCAATGCCCTGCATGGATGCAACCACCTCGAGGAAGTCATCATGCCTCCTGGAGTGCGCTCGTTGGGTAATGGCGCATTTAGCGGATGTTCGCGTCTGCAGTACATCATGTTGCCTGACGGCTTGCAGAGCATCGGCTCGGAGTGTTTCTATAACTGTTCTGATCTAAAGAGTATCAATATCCCGCGAAGCGTGACCGAAATCGGCGACAAGGCTTTCAAGGGAACGGCTTTGAAACGGGTCACGCTGCCGCCAGACTTGATGACACTGGGCGCTGAAGCCTTTGCCGACACACCTCTCATCTTGCTCGATATCCCGGCTGCGACCCAGATCACCGATAATCACCTGGGCACCATGAAGAAACTGGAGGAAATCACTGTCGAGAGAGGCAGCCGCTATTATACTTGCGAAGACGGCGTTCTGTATGATTACACTGGACAGGTTTTGCTATATTCCCCTGCGGCGCGCAGTGGCTCGTTTGTCGTGCCCGATGGTGTGCTTGAAATTGGATGGAGCGCTTTTGCCCACACGCAGCTCACCAGCATCAGCCTCCCTGACGGTCTGACAAGCATTGCATCGTCGGCTTTCTATCAGAGCCCGCAACTGTGCAACGTTGACATTCCTGCGAGTGTCAAATCAATAGGGGAAAGTGCTTTCTATGCCTGTACACGGCTGCAACACGTGGATTTATCTTATGTCATGAAGCTGGGCAAAAAGGCCTTCCAGGACTGCAGGGCGCTCGAGTCGGTTGTTGCAGGTAACTTGGCACAGGTGCCGCAGTCGGCTTTTGAAAGTTGTACGGCATTGACCTCTGTGAAGCTGTCGTCCGACATCAGCACCATTGGTGAGCACGCCTTCAAGAACTGCAGGGCATTGGATTATATCGCCTTGCCCGCCTTTTTGACGACCATCAGTAAGGAAGCCTTTGAGAACTGTGCGTTGACGTCATTGGAATTACCCGGCAGGCTTAAATACATCGGTGAGCGGGCCTTCAAGAACTGCAAGGGCTTGACAAGTGTGACCGTGCCCGATGCCTGTCTCACGGTAGATAAGGAGGCCTTTCGCGATTGCTCATCGTTGGCCGAGGTCAACCTTGGTAATGGCTTGAACGCATTGGGCGACAATGCCTTGCGTGAGACTGCCATCACCACACTCGTCCTCCCCGAGACGGTTACCGAAGTGGGAAAGAAAGTTGCCGAGAAGTGCAAGGACTTGACGCGCATCGAGTGCCACGCCATTTTGCCTCCCAAACTCGACAAGGTGAGCAACAACAAGGTGGAACTTTATGTTCCCTCGACTTCGGTCAATGCCTACCGCAGTGCCAAAAACTGGAAAAGTTTTAAGAAAATCCTCCCTCTGGAATAGTAGAGAGGTGTCGAAAAACCAGAATGGCAGTTCTGATCATGTGATGGAATACTCATCGTTTACAACGGCGTTATTGAGGTGGTTTGCGCAGTATGGGCGCGAACTGCCGTGGCGCGGCATCGCTGACCCTTATGGCATCTGGGTGAGCGAGGTGATCCTGCAACAGACGCGCATCGAGCAGGGACGGGACTACTGGCTAAGGTTTATGGAGCGCTTTCCCACGGTGGAGGCGTTGGCGGCGGCTACCGAGGATGAGGTGTTGCGCCAGTGGCAGGGACTGGGTTATTACAGCCGTGCCCGCAATATGCATGCTGCTGCACGTCAGATTGTTGAGCTGGGTGGCTTCCCGCGCACTATCGAGGGGCTGCGCGCCTTGAAAGGGGTGGGGGATTACACCGCTGCCGCGGTGGGATCGATGGCTTTTGGCTTGCCTGCCGCTGCTGTCGATGGCAACGTCTATCGTGTGTTGGCCCGTCATCATGGCATCGATGTGCCCATCAATACGACACGCGGCAAACGCACCTTTGAAGCTCTGGCACAAGACCTGCTGCCCGAGGACCAGGCGTCGGCCTTCAATCAGGCGATGATGGACTTTGGAGCCACCTGGTGCACACCGCGTTCCCCCCGTTGCATTGTCTGTCCTGTTGCCGACACGTGTGATGCACTGCATACAGGACGAGTCTCTCAATTGCCTGTCAAGGAAAAGAAATTGAAGGTGCAGGAGCGCCGCTTTTCTTATGTTTACGTCCGCCATAAGGGCAAGACGGCCCTGCGCCGCCGCCCGGCCGGAGACATCTGGCAAGGGCTGTGGGAGCCGTTACTGGTCGAGAACGGGCCCCTTCCCGAACTGGGTTGCACCCTCAATTTGCTGGCCCGCGGGGTCAAGCACGTGCTCACCCACCGCATCCTGCTTGTTGATTTTTATTTTGCCGAGGCGTTAGTGCCTCCTGCATTGCCAGCGGGCTACCAGTGGGTTGATGAGGCCGATCTTGGGGACTATGCCATGCCGCGGCTGGTCGAGAAACTGCTTGAACTGCTGCACCCATAAAACGCACAGGCGCGGCATCCATGATCATGCCACGCCTGTGTGATATTCACTGGTCTCTGCGTCAGTTAATCATCTATAGGGGTTGGTTTAGAATTGATGTCATAGACATATTTCCTGAGTGTAAAGCTTTCTAGGATTCTAGAGCCTGACTTGACGATACGCACTAAATCGAAAATGCAGGTAAGATGTTCCTTGTTCCCCATGCCGGCGTACATGACGACGTAGTCATGATATTCCTTTTCGCAAGCAGCAAACACTTCCTCGTCGGCGCCCTGGGAATTAGGACTGGGATAAACCGAGCGGATAGCTGCCATCATGCGGTCTTTGGGGTTATAGAAGCGTTCCACGCCACTAGACGAACCGTCAACAAGGAATGCCTCTTCTACTTTGAGATAATAGTCAATGACTATTTCTGAAGGCTCGTCGTCACCGCACGAAGTCATCGTGAAAGCCATACATACAACAAACAATACCAATGGCAACAGCCGCCACGGTTTAAAAGTGTGTTTCATCTTTCGTGTCTTAAAATGAGTTTTTAGTTCTTTTTTATTGTCTTATCAACGGCCTCGGTCACCTTGTTGATGGAGGGCGTGGGAGGCTCGTTATTAAGCATGTCATCGATAATGGTTTGCACCTCACCCTTCTGGGCGGGAGCCATACGCACCTGACTGGCTTGAAGCCTCATGTCAATGAGGGTGGTCACATCGGCGATATTGAACTCGCCATCGTTATTGGCATCCAGGTTGGTTGCCATGATGGTGGTGGGCTGCTCCTGGTTCAAGAGGGCATCCATGCACCTGTCAATCATATTCGTGTCATCAGCGGCATTGGCGGCAAAGCCCATGGCCATGACACAAAACAGCAGAGTAAAGATTTTCTTCATAATAGATTCGTTTAATTGTTAGTATTTGTTTTCCTGTCGCAAAGGTAGTGCAAGGAATTGTATTTTGCAACAAAGAGCCTTTAAAATATTTTTAATCCCGTCAAAGTTTCTTTTTTTTCATCCAGAATCCTCATATTTGTCTTTATTGGCAAAAATGTGGCGACTATGTTGGTCCATTTCCAGCTAAAATACCTAACTTTGCAAGTTAAACCAATTGAAATGAATGTAAAGGATATGGCTACTGCAAGTGATAAAGGCGTGACCGACTATGGTTTGGTTCGCGTGGCAGCTATTGTGCCCCAAGTCAATGTCGCCGATGTGGATGGCAATGTGGCGCACATCATCGAGAGTCTGGATCAGGCCGTCGAGGCCGGCGCACATGTCGCCGTCCTGCCCGAGTTGTGTGTGACTGGCTACACTTGTGCCGACCTGTTCGGCAATGAACTGTTGCTTGATGCTGCCGAGGATGCATTGATGCGGCTGTGTGAGCACTACAAGGATGTCCCCGTCATGGTGGTTGTGGGGGCCCCGTTGCGCTGTAGCGGACACCTCTTCAACTGCGCCGTGGTCATCAACCACGGTGAGATGTGGGTGGTGCCTAAGACCTATATCCCCAATTACAAGGAATTTTATGAAAAACGTTGGTTCACCACTAGCAATATCACGGCTATCGCCGGTAAGGACAGCATTGTGGTGGGCGGCGTGGAAGTGCCGTTTGGCACCCACATGATATTTGAGGCGGGCCGTGCACGTGTGGCCGTGGAGATCTGTGAGGACCTGTGGGTACCAGCTCCGCCCAGCAGCATCGCCGCCATCAACGGTGCCAACGTGATTGTGAACTTGTCGGCGAGCAATGAACTCATCGGCAAGCACACCTACCTCATGGACCTGATCAAGCACCAGAGCGCACACTGCATCGCCGCCTATGTGTATGCCTCTTGCGGATACGGCGAATCGACGACCGATCTGGTCTTTGGCGGCAATGCCGTCATCGCCGAGAACGGCAGAATGCTCGCCGAGGGGGCGCGTTTCACGACCAAGCCCCAGATGTCCATCGCTGATGTGGACATCGCCGCCCTGGAGAATGAGCGTCGCGTTAACGGCAGCTTTGCCGATAGCATGGTGCAGTTCGGCACTTCTTTTGACCATATCCCCATGGAGGTGGCTCGGCCGCTTGACTACGAGGAAAAGGAGCTGATGCGCCCTGTGCGCCGATTGCCGTTTGTCCCTGCCGAGGATGATCGGCTGAATGCGCGCTGCGAGGAAATCATCGCCATCCAGACCGAGGGGCTGATGCGTCGCCTGGACTTCACGGGCATTCCCACGATTGTGGTGGGCGTGTCGGGTGGTCTGGACTCGACGTTGGCGCTGCTGGTCGCTGTGCGGGCGTTTGACCGCATGGGCCGCGACCGCAAGGACATCCATGCCATCACGATGCCGGGTTTCGGCACCACCGACCGCACTTACACCAATGCCTGTGAGATGGTCAAGTCGCTGGGAGTGACGTTGCATGAGATCAGCATCGCCGCTGCCGTGAAGCAGCATTTCCAGGACATTGGCCACGATGCGTCCATCCACGATGTGACCTATGAGAACAGCCAGGCACGTGAGCGCACCCAGATTTTGATGGACTTCTCCAACAAGGTGAATGGCCTCGTGCTGGGCACGGGTGACCTGTCGGAGCTGGCCTTGGGCTGGGCGACCTACAATGGCGACCACATGTCGATGTACAACGTCAACGTGAGCATCCCCAAGACGCTGGTGCGCCACCTGGTGCGCTGGTTTGCCGGTTCGCTCAATGACGGCACCAAGAAGGGCAAGGCGATTCATGATACTTTGTTGGATGTGCTGGACACTCCCATCAGCCCCGAGTTGACGCCAGCTGCCAAGGACGGCACCATCCTTCAGGTGACCGAAGATATCGTGGGGCCCTACGAGCTGCATGACTTCTTCTTGTTCAACATGCTGCGCTACGGGTTCACACCCGCAAAACTCTATCTGCTGGCGCGGCGGGCTTTCCAGGGCGAATATGATAATGCTACGATCAAGAAATGGTTGCGCACCTTCTGCCGCCGCTTCTTTGCCCAGCAGTTCAAGCGTTCCTGTCTGCCCGATGGCCCCAAAGTGGGCAGTGTGTCGCTCTCGCCGCGTGGTGATTGGCGCATGCCCAGCGACGCGTCGTCGAGGTTGTGGGTCAGCCAGTGTGACCAATTACCTGAATAATCTTTTTTAACGATAATACTGTGTGAAATGGCATTAGATTTGCAAGAGAGAGGCAAATCGCTGACATGAACTTTTCAAGAGGGACATATAACGTACTGCGCAGTGTGCTGGTGACCATGCTGGTGACCATTGTGGCGCTGTTTGCGCTGGCCTATCTGTTGCTGCTCATGCCTCCCGTGCAGGCACGCCTGTGCCATGAGGGTGAGAAGGCGCTGGGTGAGTTCCTGAACACCGAGGTCAGAATAGGCTCGGTGTCCATCTCTCCGTTTAACCAATTGGAACTCAATGATATCCTTGTCAATGACCAGCAGGGGGACTCGTTGCTTACTGTCAGCAAGTTGGGCGCAGGCATCAGTCTCAAGGATTTTATTGCTGATCGACGCATCATTGTCACCTACGGAGAACTCATCGGCCTGAATGGTCATGTGACCCGCCCTGATAAGGAAAGCCCCACCAATGTGCAATTCATCATTGACGCCTTCAAGCCCAAGGATGACAAGCCGCCCAAGCCGTTTGACGTGCAGGTGCAGACGGTGGTGGTGCGCCAGTCATCACTGACTTATGATGTGCTGGACCAGCCGCGCAAACCCGGCCAGTTCGATGTCAACCACTTGGCGATAAGTAATTTGCGCGCTGACCTCTCCTTGCCTCAACTCAAGAACAATGACTTTGACGTCCGTGTCAAGCGTCTCTCGTTTAACGAGGGCAGCGGCTTGGAGCTGAAGCGCCTTTCTACCAATCTCCATATCACCGATAAAGCCCTTGATGTCAAGGATATCAAGATACAGTTGCCCCGTAGCGACATCCGCTTTGATGACATGCATGTGGAGTATACCTCGCTCAAGGATTTGGGCCATGAACTGGCAACGATGCCCCTGCGTGTGAGAACGGCGGGCAGTACCGTCACATTGGCTGACTTGGCGGCGTTTGCCCCTCAGCTGAAGAGCTTTGATGACCCCATGCACATCACGGCCGAGGTGATTCGCGACGGCAGGCGCGTCGAGGTGACCGACTTGAGTGTCTTCTCGAATGACGGAGCCTTGTCGCTCAAGGCCCGTGGCGGTATGACGCTGCCCACATCGGGCGGATATCATGCCCTGGACCTTGACCGGATAGACCTGGATGTCACATCAGCCAAACTGGCTCAATTCATCCGCCTGGCGCCTGGTGTGTCGCAGCAGGCAAAGGATATCATCAACCGTTGTGGTCATGTGACCGTCGACGGCGAGCTGCACAATTCCCCCAGCCAACTCCGCTTCAACGGCAACGTGGGCACCTCGTTGGGCAGTGCCCGTCTCAACGGCACGTTGGCTCAGCAGCAGGGAGCCAGCCGTTTTACCGGATATGTCAAGAGCGACGGTCTGCAGTTGGGCACCTTGCTGTCCAAACGTGATTTGATAGATCAGGTGGCCATCGATGCCCAAGTGGACGCGATGATACAGGGCAATGACGTGTCGGGTCACCTGCAGGGCCATATACCTTTCATCGACTTCAAGGGGAACCGTTACCACAATATCACTGCCAATGTGGATAAAAAGGGCAATGATTTCAGGGGGTCCCTGGCCATGAATGACCCCAATGGCCGTATCTCGATTGATGGCAAGGCGCTGCTGGACGGGGTCAACTCCAATTATGACGTGAACATCTCGACCGAGGGTCTGAATCTGGCCAGCTTGGGCTTGACCGGCAAGTATCCCAACCATCGCCTCGCCGCTACGGCGACGGCATCGTTTTGGGGAAACTCGCTGGATAATGCTTCGGGTCACCTTGAGGTCAATGATTTCACGTTTGCCGACGGCCATGGCGACGGCTGGTCTTTCAACTCCTTGCAGATGAATGCCGACAATAACGGCATCGACAAGGTCATCAGCATCGACAGTGACCACATCAACGGCTTTGTGTCGGGCCAATACGATTTCAAGACTATCGTGCCCACCATCAAGCACATGCTTTCCAATGCTTTCCCGCAGTACTTTGGTGACTATGCCGATTACAGCCATGGCGGTCAGCCTAATGACGTGCACATGAATTTGGTCATCACACCCGATGAGAAACTGCATCAGATGCACAGCCTGCCCTTCAAACTTGCTTACCGCACGATTATCGAGGGCTATCTGAACGAGAGTGACACGACATTTGACCTGATTGTGGATGCCCCGTTGATTGTCCAAGGCGCCAATAAAGTCATCGAACAGACGCGCCTGCTGGTGGAACTTGACAGCCTTAGCAACAAGGTGGTGCTCAACGCCCAGTCGCGTTATCCTGCCAAGAATGGCATGATTGACCTGAACCTGGATGCCAGCGGCCAGAATAACCGCATTGACGCGAATCTGGCGTGGCGCATGCCCATGGAGCATGATTTCCACGGCAACCTGAATATGGACGCTCTGCTGGACCGTGGCACTAGCGGGGGCCTCAAGGCCGACATCAACATCAATCCGTCTCAGCTGGTGTTCAACGACACCATCTGGGAGGTGCAGCGTGGACACATCAATATTGATAATGACGTGGTCACGGTGGAGAACCTTGCGGGTGGACGCAGCGACCAGTTCATTCACATCAATGGCAAGGTCTCGCATGACCCCGATGACCAGCTGTGCCTGGAGATGAACGACATGAATCTGGACTATGTGTTCGAGACCTTGGCGATCGACCATGTGGACTTTGGCGGCAGGGCTACGAGTCGTATCTATGCCAGCGACCTGATGTCGGGGGCACCGCGGGTGTACACGCCCAGCCTGTTCATCAAGGATATCTCCTATAATGGAGCCAAGATGGGTGACCTGGATATCAAAGCGGAGTTTGACAGCGGGTCCAAGGGTATCTTGGTCGAAGGTAGCATCGCACAGTCCAATGGCCGCACCAGCACGCTGGACGGCGGCATCTATATAGCCGACGATTCGCTCTATATCGAGTTTGATACCGACCATGCCAATGTGGCCTTCCTCAAGCCATACATGGAAGCCTTCACGAGTGATGTGCAGGGCGAAATGTCTGGCAAGGCTATCCTGTTCGGTAATTTCCACACCATCAACCTGGAGGGGGATATCGTGGCCGACTCCATCAAATTCCTGCTTGATTATGTGAATTGCTACTATACCGCCAGCAATGTGCCCATCCACATCATCCCGGACTTCATCGAGTTCAGCGACATCCCCATCCACGACAGGGAGGGGCATGAAGCCAAATTGGGCGGCTGGCTCAAGCACGATGCGTTCCACCGTCCGGAGTTCAATTTTGCCATCACCGATGCCCGCAATTTCCTGAGCTATGATACCAATCCGTCCATTAATCCCGATTGGTACGGCACCATCTACGGCAACGGCGCCTGCTTTGTCGAGGGCGGCCCCGGCATCGTGAACATCAGGGTGAACATGACGTCGGCACCTCATAGCAAGTTCACGTTTGTGATGAACGACAGCGAGCAGGCCGACAACTATGACTTCATCACCTTCCGCGACAGGGACGCCATCAACAAGCCTGTAGAGGCACCGCCTGCCGACTCCATCGATTTGATACTCAGCCAGCTCAAGCGTCAAGTGCAGCAAGAGGAGAATGCCGAACCCAGTGCCTATAACATTGATTTGCAGGGTGACATCACCCCCGACGTCGCGATCACGGTGATCATGGATCCCGTGGGCGGCGACCGCATTAAGGCCACGGGTAACGGCCACATGCGCTTGACCTACAACAACAATGGCGAGCTGGAGACCTACGGCAGATATACCCTTGACAAGGGTACCTACAACTTCACGTTACAGGACGTGATCATCAAGGATTTCACTATCCGCGACGGCAGCAGCATCAGTTTCCAGGGTGACCCCTATGCAGCCACGCTAGACCTGGAGGCGGTCTATTCCCTCAATGCCAATATCCGTGACCTGGATGAGTCGTTTGGCAGGGATCCCGACTTGAACCGCACCAATGTACCCGTCCATGCCCTGTTGCGTGCCAAGGGCATCATCAGCCAGCCTGACATCTCGTTTGACTTGGAATTCCCGTCGCTCACAACCGATGCCTATCACAAGGTCAAGAGCATCATCAGTACCGACGAGATGATGAACCGCCAGATTATTTACCTGCTGGCTCTCAACCGCTTCTACACGCCTGAGTATATGGGCACCTCGACCAAGCAGAACGAGCTCATCACCTCGGTCGCCTCATCGACCATTGCAGGACAATTGAGCAATATCTTGGGCAAGATGACCGACAACCTGTCGATTGCGCCCAACTTCCGTACCGACAAGGGCGACTTCAGCGATATGGAGGTGGATGTGGCCCTGTCGAGCCAGCTGCTGAACAACCGCTTGTTGCTTAACGGCAACTTCGGCTATCGTGAGAACACCTACAACACGAGTAACACCAACTTCATCGGTGACTTTGACCTGGAGTACCTGCTCAACAGCAAGGGCACATTCCGCCTCAAGGCCTATAACCACTTTAACGACCAGAACTACTATCTGCGCAATGCTCTCACGACCCAGGGCGTGGGCATCGTGTGGAAGCACGACTTTGACAAGCCGCGGCCCAAGTCCGTCAAGCCGCAGCAACTTGAACCGGCCGTTGACAGCATTCCCAAAAGGGTCCCCGCGCCCGCTGGCCCCCGTGACAGCAGTGTGCGGCAGCCGGTTCCCATGGTCACACTGCGGTCATCGCATCACGGCACGCCCTCATCAGCCCCATGACGAAGCGCCCGCTCATATTGTTCCTGCTGGCATGGTTCACAATGAGCTATGCCTGGGGTGGCGAGGTGTTGAACCCTTCGGTCGATGACCCGATGGAGCGTCTCGACAGTCTGACTGTTGGGGCCGATAGTGTAGCGGGACGCTTGGGCGATATCGCCATACGCCTGGACGGCATTGCCAGCAGTCTGGATCATGTCAAAAGCCACTTGGATAGCCTTGCCGTTGTCCGGAATCGTGCTGACGACAGTTTCTATTGGGAATCGGTCATCTTTCGCCACGGCTGGAGCATCAACGACACGTCCATCCACTATCCGCCCGTGCTCAGCTTCGGCTTCAAGGCCTACCGATGGCTCAACCATGCCCTCAACTACTATGACACGGCCTATGTCGCTAATCCAGGCAAGACCAGCGGCAAGAAGTGGAAAATCATGCTCAAGAACGACAACTGGATTGACTTCTACTCGGGCCATCTGAGCCAATGGAAATCCTATGTGCAGATGAACAGCGATGTCACCTCGCTCTTCGGTTTCCAGATCTGTGGCATGGGGCTCAGTTTCACTTACATGATCAATGCGCGAGACCTGTTGGCGGGAAAGTTCATCCGCAACCGCCGCCTGCAGTTCTCCTTCACCACGTCGCGCATCTTTGTCGAGGCCTATTACCGCAAGCATGACCAGAGCACGCTGCACCTCAACTGGTTGGGAAAGTGGCATGGTAGCAAGATCTTTTCGGGACTCAAGCGCGAGAGTTACGGCTTCGATGCCTATTACATCTTCAACCACACCCACTACAGCCAGGCGGCAGCCTATTGCTTCTCCAAGTACCAGAAACGCAGTTCCGGTTCGTTGCTTGCAGGCATCTATGCAAGTCACCAGGATGTGGTCATGGATATGAGTAAACTGGACCCAGACCTCAAGCAATATCTCCCTGACGAGGTCACCGATTACCGTTTCCGTTACCGTGACTTTGGGGTGATGATGGGCTACGGCTACAGTTGGGTGTTCCATCATGGCTGGTTGTATAATATCACCTTTGCGCCCAGCATTGGTTACCGGCACAGCTTCCCCAACTCCATCGAGGGCAAGAAATCGCTCCTCTCCACCAATCTGACCGCCAAGATGGCGCTTGTGCGCACCGCCGGCAACTTCTTCTATGCCCTGACGGTCAATCACGAGGGGCACTGGTACCAAAGCCGCCGCCACAGTTTCTATAACAGCTACAGCGACTTCGACCTCACCGCCGGCTTCCGCTTCTAGCAACTAACAACTAAGGACTAACAACTAAGGACAAACAACTAAGGACTAACAACTATAATGAGTGTAACGATATTAGGTATAGAGTCGTCGTGCGACGACACGTCGGCAGCGGTGTTGCGTGACACTGTGCTGCTGAGTAATGTTATTGCCAGTCAGCGTGTGCATGAGGCCTATGGCGGCGTGGTGCCCGAGTTGGCATCGCGTGCCCATCAGCAGAACATCGTGCCCGTTGTGAGCGAGGCCATCCGTCAGGCGGGCATCGACCGCAAGGATATCGATGCTATCGCTTTCACGCGCGGTCCTGGGTTGCCTGGATCGTTGCACGTGGGCACCTCGTTTGCCAAGGGACTTTCCCTTGCGCTCGACATACCGTTGGTGGATGTGAACCACCTGCATGGACATGTCCTGTCCCATTTCGTCAAAGAGGAACCTGATGCCGAGGTGCCAGAGTTTCCCTATCTGTGCTTGCTCATCAGCGGTGGCAACAGCCAGATCATCAAGGTGAATTCACCCTGTGACATGGAAGTGCTGGGACAGACCATCGACGATGCCGCCGGTGAAGCCTTCGACAAGTGTGCCAAGGTCATGGGCCTGCCTTATCCCGGCGGTCCCGTCATCGACAAGCTGGCCGCCGAGGGCGACAGCAAGGCCTTCAAGTTCGCCAAACCCCATGTCGATGGCTTCAACTATAGCTTCAGCGGCCTGAAGACGTCGTTCCTCTACACCCTGCGCGATGCCCTCAAGGAGAATCCCAACTTCATCGAGGAGAATAAGGCCGACCTGGCCGCCTCGCTGCAGCGCACCATCATCGAGATACTGATGGACAAATTCGGCAAGGCCATCAAGGCCACGGGCATCAAGACCATCGCCATTGGTGGCGGAGTGTCGGCCAACAGCGGCATGCGGGCCGCCGTCGAGGACTATGCGCGCCGTCACCGCCTCAAGGCCTTCATCCCCAAGCGCGTGTTCACGACCGACAACGCCGCGATGATCGCCATCGCCGGCCACTACAAGTTCCTGAACAAAGAATTCTGCGACATCACCGCTCCCCCCTTCCAGCGCGTCATCATCTAGAAAAACCCTCCGATTAAAATAATCTAATGAAATGAAACCACTTAGGTTTGCAATAATCGCCTTTATTGCTCTGACATCTCTCATGGCAATAGCGCAAGAGCAGAGAACAGATACAATTATCCCGAAGTTCTTGATCAATGGCTACTTTTTTCAGGAGTTACCAAAACTTCCCGAGAATGCCAATCCAAGTTACACACGACTGAAAGATTCAGAAGGCAACAAGATACTTGCCATTGGACTTGATATCGATTTACCCGAATCTGTCATCAGCCAAGCGATACCTCGGGAACAGGTGCGCAATGCCAATCAGTTCCTGAATGGTGCCAATATGATGGCAACGATGTTGGAATTGGCTCAAGCAGGCGTAAAGGAAGATGGCACTTTCTACTCGCCTAAGGCAGGTGAGCCATTTCCGCCATTTAATGAAATAGATTTAGAAGGACGCAGATGGACCAACGACAGTGTCAAAGGTCATGTGATGGTGCTCAACCTGTGGTATTCGGGTTGTGGACCGTGCCGTGCCGAAATGCCTGAACTGTCAACGTGGAAAGAACAGTTTCCTGATGTCATGTTTTTTTCTGCCACCTACCATGATGCAGAGGTTGTACAAAAGATAACCGAAAAACACCACTTCACTTGGACCCACCTCGTTGAAGCCAAGGATATGATGTCATGGATTGGGACAGAGGGCTTTCCCTTTACAGTGGTTGTCGATAAAACGGGAATTGTCCGCTATGCCGTTCATGGCACAAGCCCGGAAACACGTGCTGAAATCATTGCGAAAATAAAAGAAGCAGAAGGAATTTAAATGACTATATTTCTTCGTACGTAGAGATTAGTTTGGCGCTAATGGCTAATTGATTTGATGCAGCGATGATCGCCATCGCCGGTCACTACAAATACCTGAACAAAGAATTCTGCGACATCACCGCCCCCCCTTCCAGCGCGTCGTGATTTAGAAAACCTCAAAGGCTCCTCGGGTGGTGAATGCCTACTTGCGGAATTTCCTGCCGTTTTGTATATAGATATGGCCTTCAATCAGGTGTTGCGGTGCAACGCGGAGCCCTTGCAGGTCATAGATAGTGTTGTCGTTCAAGCCCGTGCGATCCTCTACCACTGTCGTGACTGACGAGATTTCATCATTCAGCGTTTCAGCCTCAGCCTCGTATTGAACCCCCTTGGCAAAGTAGCCATACATGCAAACCTCAGGGTCATATTTCATGTAGATTATGATCATGTAGATTCCGTCATCCCATTCCGAGATGTCGATGCGCTCATCCCGCTCGGGAGTGAGTTGCTCAAATGAGTAGTGTTTTGTTACGGCGTTATCGTGCATCTGGTCTGTTATGTCCACTTCTACATCAACGTATGTGACATCGGTACAGAAAAGAATTGAGTCGCTTGATATCCATACTTCAGGTGCGCCTTCATCTATTGAGAGCGTGTCGCTGGTGGCATCTATTCTGGCCCATGCCTTTTTATTGGTTCGCACATGGCGGTATTTCTTGCTGGAGCGCTGTGTGGCCGCCGCCACAAGCACCGTGCCGATGAGGATAAGAATGATAAAACCTAAGATCTTCTTCATTGTTCAATTGATAATTAAAGGGTACTGATGAATTCATGGAACAGGTCGGCAGTCCCTTTTCTTTTAAAGAGTTTATAATAGAGCCTTGAACGCATCATGCTCAAGGCATTGGGCTCCATGCACAGGAAGGCGCAGATCAGTTTGTTGGGAACTTTGGCTTTCTCAAGCATACAAAGCATAATCTCTTTGTCCTTGAGTTTGCCATTGAGTTGCCTCACCTTCTCGATGCAACCGTCATAAGTGGTA
>CACYAW010000015.1 GCA_902772455.1 uncultured Bacteroidales bacterium | reverse complement strand
AAATTAGTAATTTCTCGTGATCTGTCCTTCGTTCATCGTACTTCATTTTAGTCCTAAATTATGTTGACATTTTTGTCAACCTATTTCAGGACAAGACAATTAACGGAATTAACGGACTTAACGGATAAAACGGATATAATGGATAAAACGGAGGCAACGGGAACGCCCGCTTCCTCCGTTTTCATTTTTAATTCCGTTATCTCCGTTAATTCCGTTACATCCGTTAACTCCGTTTCATCCGTCAAGTCTGTCCTTTCTCATCGAGCAGGGCTTTTAGCCGGGCGATTTCTTGCTTGAGTGCAGCAATCTCCTGTGCTTGCTGCTCGATGATTTCCTTTTGTGTCGCACGTTGTTCAAGCCGTGCGGCGGTCATGCGTTCACGCACACCGCCCTCGGTAGTGAATTCACGGTCTTTCCTTTCGATGTATTTGTTCAATGCGGCATCTACTTGATGGCACAGGCAGATGGCCATGTTCGCCATTTCTTCATCGTTCATCTTGGGCAGCAACTTCTTGTAATCCTCAAATTTGCTGTGTTTGCGGCAAAAATCGAGCATGGCTTTGTATCGGGGGTGAGTGCCATACCATTCGGAGTATCCTTTGCGTTTGATGTAATCCTGGTAGTCCTCGAGCAGTTCCTTGTTGCTGCCACGGGCAAATCCCAATAGTTTCAATTCACTCTCTACCGAAGTTTCACCATCACTGCTACCCTCAACGATATTCTGCTTGCAGCTGCGGGCGGCTTGAACCATCTGGTCAACTGTGCGGTCGCCATAATGCTTCAGGAAACGTTGGCAAAACACCTGAGTCAATTGATACAGCACATCACTACGCTGATAAAATCGCAACTCAGTATATATTGTCCTCCGGCGCAACGAGCTAGCAGTCCCATCTTCGTAATGGTTAATGCGAGGTCTCTTTTTATCCTCCATAAAACTCTATTCCGTTAACTCCGTAATCTCCGTTAATTCCGTCTAATCCGTTAATTGTGGATAATCAGGGCTGATTGTGCTGGTACTGTCACTTTGCCACCCTTTGTCTTGACGGTGGAGATGCCGGATTGGTCGCACTTGATGTTGCGGCAGACGATGGTGTAAGTGCCGTCGGGGACCTCGATGGTGCGGGCGCGCTTGTGGGCGTTGAAGGCCACGTAGATGTCGTCCCAGGTCTCACCAGGCACGTTACGGCCGTTGATGTGATAGGCCACGAGGCAGTTCTCGGTGGGCAGGAAGTCGAGGTTGCGGCGCACCAAGTCGGCACTGCCCATGTGGAAGGCGGGATGTGCCTTGCGCAGGGCAATCAGACTCTTGTAGTAGTCCATCACCTGAGGATAGCGTTCCAGGTTGTCCCAGTCCAGATGGTTGATGCTGTCAGGACTCTCGTAGCTGTTGTGCACGCCTTTCTTGTCACGCAACATCTCTTCACCGCTGAGCAGGAACGGCACACCCTGTGAGGTCATGACCACGGTCTGTGCCATCAGGTCTAGGCGGATGAGTTCATCAATCGTGATACCCTTGACGCTGGCTTTGAGGCGGTCTACCAGACACATGTCGTCGTGGCAGCTCACATAAGCAATCATCTGGGTCGGTTCGTTGGCATAAGGTGCTTTGCTGTAATTTACCTTGCTGTAGTCAACACCGGGATGCTGGATAGCTCCCACGATGCCAAACTTGATGCTTTCCTCATTGCCTTTCACACCGCCCAGGAAGGCAGCCTTGCTGTTGCTGTCCCACGGGCCGCGCAGTGCATCGCGTATCTCATCGCTGAAGGCGGCGATGCCTGGCATCTTGCTGGTGTTAGCCTTCATGGCCAGGTCTCCGGAATAAGCGCAACTGCCAGCGCTCCAACCCTCGCCATAGATGAAGATATCTTGGGGCACGGCATTGCGGATGGCGTTCATCGTCTCGATATCGTGCACGCCCATCAAGTCGAAGCGGAAACCGTCGATGTGGTATTCGTCCACCCAATATTTCACGCTTTCGATCATGAATTGGCGCATTCCGTCGCGCTCACTGGCCGTCTCGTTGCCGCAGCCGCTGCCGTTGCTGTAGGTGCCGTCGGCATTCTTGCGGTAGAAGTAGTCGGGACGGGTGAGCTGGAAGTTGCTGCCGTCGATGTTCCAGGTGTGGTTATACACCACGTCCAGGATGACCTTGATGCCTGCCTTGTGCAGGGCCTGCACCATCTGCTTGAACTCGCTGATGCGCACTTCGGGCTTGTAGGGATCGGTAGAATAGCCGCCCTCGGGCACATTGTAGTTTACGGGGTCATAGCCCCAGTTGTACTGCGGCTCGTTCAAGCGGGTCTCATCGACCGAGGCATAGTCGAATGAGGGCAAGATGTGCACGGCGTTCACGCCCAACGTCTTCAGGTGCTCGATGGCACGAGGCTCGGTCAAGGCCAGGAATTTTCCCTTGTAGGTAAAGCCGCCGGATTCATCGATGGAGAAGTCACGGTGGTGCATCTCATACAGGATGAGGTCCTTGGCTGCAATAGCGGGACGCTTGTCGGCACTCCAGCCCTGCGGGTCGGTCTGACCCATGTCAACGATGGCTCCTCGCTTGCCGTTCACGCCAACGGCGGTAGCCCAAATGCCTGGGCACTCCCCACGGAACTTACCGTCATATTTCACGTCGAAGGTGTAGAATTTGCCCTTCAGGTCACCCTTGACCGAAGCCTGCCACAGGGTGTTGCCCGCCTTGTCGCGCTTCATATTCACGGTCTTGACGGGCTTGCCGCCCAAGCCATCCTTATAGATGCGCAGTTTTACTTGCTGGGCATCGTTATTGGTCTCGATAGTGAAAACACTCGCGCCGGGGGAGTAGGTGACCCCGGTGCGAGCGGTTAATGATTGTGGTACGAGTAATGCCATGATTATCGCTACCAGTGATAAAAGTTGTCTCATTAGCGTCCGTTTTGAGTGATGATTTCTTTCACGTGGCCATTGAACTCATCGGCCTTCATCAGCTGTTCGATGGTCATGTGCATGCGGTAACGCCAGTAGTGGCGGGGATTGGCGGGGATGTTGATGCGCTCGGCATCGGCATCGGCCAGACGCATCTTCTCATCAATGGCGAGCCAATCCTGCAACGAGAGCAGACACAACATGGACGGACAAGCCAGGTGGTTGCGGACAATGTCATCGGCTAACCAGCCGGGCAACGGATGGGGCGCTGCATCATTGTGCCACAACGAGGTGTTGTAGAATTCCTGGGTGCGGTCCCAATCCTCGTCCCACCATTGCCGCATAGTGGGCATGTCGTGGGTTGAGATGGTAGCCACGCTACGGTAGGGGTTGCTGTTCAGGTTGCCGAACTTGATGTGGTTGTCTTTAGGCATCGACTGGATCTCAAGACTCAGGATGCGCAACTCGTTCATCACCCATGCCACGCAGTCGGGCACCATGCCCAGATCCTCGGCACAGACGAGCATGCGGGTGGCCTGTACCAGCTTGGGCAGTTTCTTCATCGCCTCGTGATACCAGAAGTCGTTGTTGCGACGGTAATAGTATTCGTTGTAGAGCTTGTTAAAGGCGGCTTTGTCGTTGTCGTAGAGCGCCTCGTAAACAAAGTCGAACTGCACCGAGATGCGGGGATGATAAAGGGCGGGATTCTTGCGGTCGCGCACGAACAGGACATCGCTGATGAGGGCATACAGACCATCGCGCAGCCAGATGTCTTCGTCACTATCCTTGCCCTGGAATGCGGCTTCAATCTTGCGCTGAGTGTCATATTCCGGCTTCATGCGGTAGATGTCGTCATGCACGCGCTCAACGTATTTCTGGCGCACCGTGTCGGCCAGTTTGCCAAAGATGCGGTCCAGTACCCAGTCGGCGATAAACGGCTCGGTCATCAGCTTCTCCTGGAAATTGAGGCCATAGCTGCGGATTTCATCGGCGCTCATGCCCAGCGAGGGTGAGAACTGGCCCAGCAGGCCGTGAACGGCATTGATGGGGATTTCCCAGATGCGGAAGAAGCCCAGCACGTGGTCGATGCGGTAAGCGTCAAAGTATTGTGACATCTTGCGGAAACGCTTAACCCACCACTTGCAGCCGTCGGCAAGCATCACGTCCCAGTTATATGTCGGGAAGCCCCAATTTTGGCCATTGGTCGAGAAAGCATCGGGCGGAGCGCCTGCCTGACCGTTGAGGTTGAAGTATTTGGGCTCTACCCAGGCCTCAACACTGTCGCGGCTGATGCCGATGGGAATGTCGCCCTTGAGAATGACATGTTTGCTCTGGGCATATTTGTGGGCGCCACGCATCTGCTTATCCAGATAGTACTGCACATAGTACCACAGGCTCACTTCTTTGAAGGCCTTGGTGCGGGGATTGGTCAGTGCGGCGCGTTCCTCGTCGGTGAAGATGTGGTTGGAAGGCCACTTGGAGAAGGATGCTGTGCCATACAGGTCGCGGTAGTGACAGAAGGCGGCATAGGGTACCAACCAATCCTGATTGGCAGTAAAGAATGCCTTGAATTCGTCACTCTTAAGCACTTGGGCTCCCTCTTGCTCAAACAACAGCTTCATGTATTCACGCTTAGCGTTGTTCACGCGTTCGTAGTCGATTTGCGGCAGGGCATTCAGTTCTTTGCGCAGCTTCTCAAACTCGGTGGCACGTTTCTTGTTGTCGAGTTTGGGCAATTGGCGCAGATCCATGTACTGCGGATGCAGGGCATAAATGCTGATGCTGTTGTAAGGGTAGCTGTCGCTCCAGGTGTGCGTGATGGTGGTGTCGTTAATGGGAAGTACCTGCAAGGCTCGCTGCCCTGTGCTGGCCACCCAGTCCACCATGAGTTTGAGGTCTCCAAAGTCACCCACGCCAAAACTGCCCTCGCTGCGAAGCGAGAAGATGGGAACCACGGTGCCAGCCAGTTTCACGGGATACAAGGGGAAGTAGGCCTGCTGAAGCTCATAGACGATGTGCTCACCTTCCTTGAGGACGGGCAGCAGCACGGTGCGGTTGTCGCCGGTTTCCCAAATGACGTTCTTGCCTTTGCTGCCCAAGATGACGAACTTGAACTCAACAAACGCTTTCTTGAAAGCGGTACCGTCAAGTGAGATGACCCACTCGTTGTGGTTGTGCTCGGTCATCTTGAGGGCCTTGTTCTCGTCCCAGTCGCCCAGGGTGGGCTCGTTGCCCACGACGGCAAGGGTCTCGCCCGTGCGCAGCTGCGGCGCACGCACCTTCAACTGCACGATAGTGGCATACTTGCACTTGGCGGGGTCTTGCAGTTTGCGCAGGGTCACGCAGTCGGTGAAGGCCGAACTGTACAGGTAGCTGTCGTCGGGCATGTCGTTCCAGTGGTCATAGGTGATGTAGCGCGTGGCCTTGGCGGCATTCAGGTCCATGCGGTGAGGGATGACCATCCACTCGTGGCGGAGCTCCTTGCCGTCACGCTCTACGCTGTAGTAATAGTTGATGTGTCCGACTTTGGCGGGAAAGTCCAAGTCGCATTTCCACGACTTGTCGGTCGCGGGCTTCATCACATTGCGCGACACATTTCCGTCTTCGGCATTATTCACGATATTGAGTACCAGAGTCTCACCATAGATGGTGCTGTACTCGATGTTGAATCTTACTTTCATGATATATGGTGTTTAGTCATTAGTTTTTGTGTTTCTTGTCTTCGATAATGAATACACAGGCGGCTCCCACAATGAGCAGGATGCCGGCCAGCAGGAGCATGTTGCCCTGCACGCTGCCCATGGCTGCCAGCAGCAGGCCACCCAAAGCGGCTGCGACAATCTGCGGGACGCAGATGGTGCAGTTGAACAAGCCCAGAGCGGTACCCATGCGGCTGCTACCCTCAAAGGCGTTGGTCACCATCGTGAACGGCATGGCCAGCATGGCGGCCCAAGCGAAACCGATCAGGAAGTAGGGAACGAACAGCATATACTGGTTGTGGATAAAGGGTATCATGGCAAATCCGATACCGCCAATGACAAGGCTCAAGGCATAGGCCACCTTGATATTCTTGAACTGAGGCAGTACGACGGCCCACAGCACGCTGCCGATGGCCTGAACGGCAAAGAGGATACCCACCCAGTTACCGGCCAGCTGATAGCCCTCGCTGGAAGCATCTGTAGTGTTCCACACGGTGTCGGCAATGGTGCCGTTGGTGTAGGTCCACATGTACATGAAAGCGGCCCAGCAGAAGAATTGAACCAGACCTACCTCGAAGAATACTCTGAGAGCATGCTTGCGTTGCTCGGGACTCATCTCGGTGGCAGTTGCCTGTTCACCGCCTTGTCCCTCGGCATTGGCGGCAGCATTAAACTCAGCCATCTGTTGCGGGGTGTACTCCTTCACATGGCTGATGGTGTAGATGACGCACAGGATGAGGATAGCGGCACCCACATAGAAGGACCACTTCACGCTGTCGGGCACAACACCCTCGGGAGCCACGTTGGCAATACCGATGGCCGTGAACAGGAACGGGAAGATGTAGCCCACCAGGGAGCCTGCATTGCACAGGAACGACTGGATGCTGTAAGCTTTTGCCTTCTGTTTCTCGTTAACCATGTCGCCCACCATCATTTTGAAGGGCTGCATCGCCATGTTAATGCTTGTGTCAAGGAACATGAGGGCGATCAAGCCAAAGGTCATCGCACCGGCGATGGTCAGACCGAATGAGCCTGCATTAGGCAGCAGGCACATCACGATGATGGCAGCCAGCGCACCAATCAGCAGATAGGGGATGCGGCGGCCCCAGCGGCCCAGCCATGTCTTGTCGCTGAAGTAGCCCACCAGCGGCTGCACCACCATGCCCATCAACGGCGGCAGAATCCAGAAATAACTCAAGTTGTGCGGGTCGGCGCCCAAGGTCGCAAAAATACGGCTGATGTTGGCGCTCTGCAGTGCGTAGGCAATCTGCACTCCAAAGAAACCAAAGCTGATATTCCACAGCTGGTTGAATTTCAAATCCGGTTTAGTCTTCATCATAGTTGTTATATTTTTAGTGTTAAGTGATAATTTCAATAAGGATTAGCTAAACTCCTACAAAAATAACACATTTGCACTCAAAATCATTATAAATAATGTGCTACACACCTAAAAAAACAATGCAACCGATTGCATAGCAATGGGTCATCATTCATTGATGAGGCCTCATAGCAGATAAATGCACTTATGATTCATTGGGGGAAATGGGTGTGTTACTGACAAATAATGATTATATTTGTGGCCTTAAACGAAATACAAGTAATCGATATGGCTCAAATTGCAGAGAAAAAACGCTTAAACTACATTGACGATGCCAAGGCATTGGCCATCTTCCTGATGATTGTCGGGCATTTGGGTTACTATAAAATAACGGATTTGCTGATTTATGGTTTTCACATTCCTTTGTTCTTTATCGTATCGGGTATGTTTTTTAATCCTGGCCGCTCGTTTCGCGAGAATGTGAGCAAGGGCTTCAAACAACTGATCATTCCCTATCTGTGCTTTGAAATCATTAATCTCTCAATTGGCTGGATTTCACCCTATCAGCATCCGGAACAGTTCCATGGAATAACTGGATTGGGAATTGTCAAGGCTGCGCTGCTGGGTATCTTGTTTGGGCAGGACTATGTCACCAAAATTTCTTTCTTGCCATTGGGCCCATTATGGTTCTTGGTCGCTTTGTTTTGGGACAGGACGCTTTTTGCAGCCTTAAGCAAACTATTCAAAAACAAGTATCTATTGCTGGCTGTTTCGTTTGTCGTCGGCCTTGGATTGTATTTTGGCTTATCGAATAATATCTTGCCGTTTAAGAGTGCAGGAACCAATATCTTCTCCATCCGGTGCGCGGCGATGGCTTTGCCGTTTTATGCATTTGGATACTTGCTGAAAGGCCTTGACTTCAAGAAGATCAAGTACCGTCCGCTGATTACAGTGGCGCTTGCGGCTTTCTATGCAGTGTCATCGCTTTACAATGGACTTTGTGGCATTGATGAATTGCTTTTTGGAAAGAACATCGTTTTGTATTATCTCAATGCGGTCGTTGGCACATTAGCTGTAATTCTGTTTTTCAGCATGGTCGAGATGCCTGAGTATATTCACAGTGTGGGAAGGAACACGTTGTTGATACTGGGCTTGTCGGCATTCCCTGTGTTCATTTACAAATTATTCCAAACGCTCATTTTCCATAACACCTACATCGCGCATTATTACATTTATGTGCCACTTTCGGTGGCATGCATCGTTGTGATTATGCCGCTGAGGAAGTTCTTCGAAAAGTATCTCCCGTTTGCCCTCGGTAAGTGAAGTCACATTATTTTGGAGCAATGGGAGAAAAAATGTAATTTTGCTGCGGATTTATCCGCTATGATTTATTGAAATTTCAAAACTAGATATAGATTATGTCATTACAATGTGGTATAGTGGGATTGCCCAACGTGGGCAAATCGACCCTGTTTAACTGCCTGTCGAATGCCAAGGCGCAATCGGCAAACTTTCCTTTCTGCACCATCGAGCCCAATGTGGGCGTGATCACGGTTCCCGATGAGCGCTTGAATGAGCTTGCCAAGTTGGTGAACCCTGCACGCATCGTGCCCACGACTGTCGAGATTGTCGATATCGCAGGTCTGGTCAAGGGCGCAAGCCGTGGCGAGGGCTTGGGCAACAAGTTCCTGGGAAACATCCGTGAGACTGATGCCATCATCCATGTGCTGCGTTGCTTCGATGACGAGAATGTGACCCATGTCGATGGGACCGTAGATCCCGTGCGGGATAAAGAGGTGATTGACCTGGAGCTGCAACTGCGCGACCTGGAAACCATCGAGAGCCGCATCAACCGCATCCAGAAACAAGCCCAGACCGGTGGCGACCGCGAGGCCAAGGCACAATATGAAGTGCTGAAACGCTACAAGGAGGCCTTGGAACAAGGCCATAGCGCACGCACCGTCGAACTGGTCAACAAGGACGAGGAAAAAATCGCTCATGAACTGTTTCTGCTGACCAACAAGCCAGTACTCTACGTCTGCAATGTCGATGACAAGAGCGCCGTCAACGGTAACGCCTATGTTGACGCCGTGCGAGAGGCGGTCAAGGACGAGAACGCACAGATACTGGTTGTGGCAGCACAGACCGAGAGCGAAATCGCTGAGTTGGAGGATTACGAAGAGCGCCAGATGTTCCTGGCCGAAATCGGTCTGGAAGAGAGCGGCGTGAACCGTATCATCAAGGCTGCTTATGCGCTGTTGAACCTTGAGACCTTCCTCACCGCGGGTCCCAAGGAGGTGCGCGCATGGACCTATCGACGCGGCAGCAAGGCTCCGCAGTGTGCAGGCGTCATCCACACCGACTTTGAACGTGGTTTCATCCGTGCCGAAATCATCAAGTACGAGGACTACATCCACTATGGCAGCGAGGCTGCCGTCAAAGAGGCAGGCAAACTGCACATCGAGGGCAAGGACTACGTCATGCAGGACGGCGACATCGTTGTCTTCCGCTTTAATGTGTGATTTAGTTTCTAGTCCCTAGTCCCTAGTTTCTAGTTGTTGATTCATGGCTAAGCGCGTACTCCTGGTCAATAAGTTCTATTATCCGCGGGGCGGCGACTGTGTCGTTGTCCTCAATACCGAGGCCATGCTGCGTGAAAACGGCGTGGAGGCCGAAGTGTTTGCCATGGAGTACCCCGATAATTTCCCAGCCCGTTATCAAGACAGATTTGCCAGTGAGGTGCAATTTGGCGGTGGGGTAGGAAACCGGTTGCGCGCTCTCAAGCGCACTTTGGGCATGGGTGACGTGCGCAGCCATTTCGAAGCTGTGCTCGACGACTTCAAGCCTGATGTCGTCCACCTGCACAATATCCACAGCTACCTTTCGCCTGTGGTGGGCGAACTGGCGCACCAGCGCGGCATACGCGTGGTGTGGACCATGCACGACTACAAGTTGCTGTGTCCTCGATATGACTGTATGCTGGATGGCAAGCCCTGTGAACTGTGCTTCACTGGCCCAAAACTCAATGTGTTGACCCACAAATGCATGAAGGCTTCTTTTCCCGCTAGCGCCGTTGCTTGGCTCGAAGCCGCAAAATGGAGTAGACGCAAGCTGGAGAGCTTTACCGACGTGTTTTTGTGTCCCAGCCAATTCATGGCCGACAAGATGCTATCCAGCGGCTTTGATTCCAAGCGCATCAAGGTGCTCAACAATTTCATAGATCCCGTCAAGCTCAGATTATACCAGGGAATGGAAGGAGCCGCTGTGCGTGACAACTATTACTGTTATGTGGGCCGATTATCACATGAGAAGGGTGTCGATGACCTGCTTGCAGTAGCCTCGCGCTTGCCCTATCGTCTTAAGGTGGCAGGTGGCGGACCGCTGGCCGATGAGTTGCGTGACAAGTATGGCGCTTGTGACAATATCGAGTTCCTGGGGATGCTTGATGCTGAGGCAGTGGCACAGCTGCTGACACACGCACGGTTGAATGTTGTTCCCTCGCAGTGGTACGAGAACAACCCCTTGAGTGTGATAGAGTCACTATGCGTCGGCACACCGGTGGCCGGCGCCCAGATTGGAGGCATTCCTGAACTCATCAATACTGAGAATGGTGTCACTTTCCCGCCCTTTGACCAAGCGGCGATGGAGAGAGCCATTACCAAGTCGATGTCGCATGAGTGGGATTATGACAAGATAGCCCACCTTGCCAAACAAAGTTTCAGTCCCGAGAATCATCTGCAAATATTGCTCAAAGACGTTTATGGCTTTTGAACCTGCTGGCGGTCTGTCCGGTTGGTATTCGGGGATTATCCCTTTTTAAGGGAGTCATAGATTTGTGCTACCTGTCCAGCTATTTCATCCCAATCATATTTGCTCATGTCGTAGTCGATGCGCTGAAGAGGTGAATTGATGAGGTCTTCAAGTTTTGAGGCTAGAGCCTTTACGTCTCCCACTTGATGATAGCACGATGAGTCCAGACCGACTTCGAGGTTGGCTGGAATCGCTGATGTGATGACCGGTAGTTTGTAACTCATGGCTTCGAGTAGGGCGATGGGAAGCCCTTCGTGCGAAGAGGGTAGGGAATAGCACAGTGCGTTAGTCAATAGCGAATGCAGTTTCCTGCCACGGATGAACCCTGTCAGTACAACTCCATTCTCTCTTGCCTGTTGTTTCAATGCCCTGGAATAATTATCCTCAAAGTCGGTATCTCCAGCCAACACGAGTTTCATTCCCGATGTCTTCCCTTCATGCTTCAATTGCGTGAAGGCTTCAACCAAGTCATGCAGATGCTTCTCGGGCACAAAACGGCACATGCCCAATACATACTTTCCCTTCTCGATCCCCAGTTTATCGAAGTATTCAGGATAATCGCAAAGTTGTGGCTCTGGCACACCATTATAGACGAGGTGCACATTTTTAGTCCTGCCGCACCGCTCTGCAATAAGGTTCCTGATGACATCGCTGATGACAATCACATGGTCGGCATGCTTGCAGCCCATGCGCTCTCCCAGCTTGAGCATGGTTTTGGCGGTGATGCCCCACTTGTCGCGGTCGTAGTCTGGCCCGTGATGCGTGAACACCACCTTCATGCCCAACAGTTTGGCGTAGGGCACGAGCAGGGCAGGCCCGATGGAGTGGAGATGGATTACATCGGCCTTCATCCGCTTTGCGTGCCGGATGGCCCTGAACGTATGGACAATGGCTTCAAACGCCTTTTTCTTGGGCGCATCAATATCGACAAGCCGCACTCCCTTCCACTCGGAGAGTGAATCGTGCACATAACTTGTGCGCCTAATGACGGTGACTTCATATCCCCGTGCGGCAATCCTGGGAAACAGTTCCTCGCAGTGAGTCTCCACACCGCCCATAACGTTCGGTATGCCTCTTGTTCCAGTTACTGCGATTCTCATATTGCCCATTGGTGAAGTCGGTATAGTGGGTCTCTTCAGCTTTCGGTTGACCTCAGTTGATGTCGATGGTTTTGTCGGTTTCGGCCTTCGTGGTCTCGTAGCCTTGCTCAGCAACATCGGCATTCACGATGTCTTCACCGCGCCGGTCTTTCAACGCCTCTTTGGAGTCATCCGACAGACCGTTGTTAATGACCGCATTCATGTCGCAGGTCGAGAGTTTGTCCAGTTCCTCCTTTGTCACCTTGCCATCACGGTAGTCACGGCATATCGGCAACTCATACATCGAGTATTTCATGCCCAACAGGGACTTGAGTTTGTGTTTGATTACCCACATGGCGGGAATGGCAATGTATTTGTGCATGGCAGGACTCACCGAGCCTATCATCCAGCAGTTGCGGTTGCAGCAACGCACCTTCTTGCGCACCTCTTCGGCCTCTGGCGAATTCCACAGCTCATCCCATGTCTGTCGGTTCAGGTTACCCATCACCTCCTTGTCTTGCGTGCCATTACACGGCATAACGTCGCCGTAAGGGTCGATGAAGAACGTGTCAAACGACATGTCGCAGGGCAACAGGCGCTTTTGGCTATAGATGTAGTTGATCAAGCCGTGGTTGAAGTAGGCCCGGAACCACTTCTTGGGCGAATTGCTCTTGAGCAGCTCGTTGACCAGATTCTCAAAGTTCTTGGCCACCATCGGGCGGTCTTTGATGATGTTACGGCTCTCCACAAAGTAGAACGAATTGTGCAGCGAGGCCGTGGCAAACTCCATGCCCATTTCATTGGAAATCTGGTACAAGGGGACCAGGTCGGGCGCGTTCTTGTCTTGCACTGTCATGCCGAAGCCCACGTCCTTCATGCCCATCTCGCGCAGTTTCTTCAGCGTGGTGTATCCTCGCTGATAGCCGTCGTTCAGGCCGCGAATCTCATCATTTGTCTTCTCCAGGCCTTCTATCGAAATGCGGATGCCTATCTGTGGGAATTCCTTGCACAGGTCGATGATACGGTCAGTGAAGAAACCGTTAGTCGAAATCACGATGCGGTCACTCTTCTTGTACAGTTCACGAACTACTTCCTTCAAGTCGGTGCGGATAAACGGCTCGCCGCCCGTGATGTTGGTGAAGTACATTTTGGGAAGCTTCTTGAGCGTCTCAATCGAGATCTCTTCTTCGGCTTTAGACGGTGCTTTGAAGCGGTTGCACATCGAGCAACGCGCATTACACCGGTATGTCACGATCACCGTGCCGTTCAGTTTCTTCTCTGCCATATATTTTTTAGCATCTATTCTTCATGTGGAGCAGCCATACTTCTTTTATACAGTCATTCAGTGATGGTATCTAAAGCATGATGCTGCCAGTAAATTTATGATGACAATGGTACCCTTGAAGTCCCATCTGGGTCATTCAAATTTACAAAATTACAAATGATGGGTGACATTAACAAATCTTGGGAGTGAAATATCACTAAAATGCTAATTAAGGCCTAATGCAATATTTGAATTTAGTGGTTCATAAACCACCGTTCTGGTTATATGAGATCTGAATTATTCTGAAAGCCAAATGAAAATATGGCAATTAATAAAAAGTGCTTCATAAGGCTTCAATCCGCTTCGCCCCACTGGCTGTTAAGCCAATCGATTTTATTGTGGATGTAGCGTTTGAAATCGTTCTTTTGCCATTCGATATTATAATCGGGCCATCTCACTACGTCTGCCTTGTTGGCCGGCTTGATGTGCTCGACAAAATCTTCGATAAACTGGTCAAGGTTCATGTCGTTGAACCCTGAGCCATAGAATTCTTGCCATACCTGCCTGATGACTTCCTGGAAGTGGGCGAACTTGGACATTTCTTGGATCCAGTGGGGATGGGTGAACGTGGGCTGCTCGTAGAGATAGTAGCACAGTGAATCAACCCCAAAAATAGGAACGCGGGTGTAAGAATTGCCGAAATCCCAGACGGGACCGAACATCATTTTGGCTTCCTCTCCACGATGTTTGTACATGAACCAGCTCGAGAAGTGTTCGAGATTATCCATAATTTCACCCACCATATAGAACTTGACAAGGGAGGTGAGATCGATATATTCTTCCCATTCGGTGCTGGTTGTATCGTCTGTTTGAATTGCGATATTGGCATTGGTCAGGAATTGTGTGATGTAATCTCTCTGCTCGGTTGATAGCTCGTCCAGATTGTCGATCTTGAAGCAGAGCATATCGTCCCAGTCCCAGGGATCCATATAATGTTCCTGTATATAGACCATGGGGCCGTCAAAAGCGTTTACCTCAATGAACCAGCCACCAGTGATGATCGATGGGTCGGTCTCGTTGTTGTTTTGCTCCTCGATGTTGACCCGGTGCTTGTCAACTCTGGGCTTTTCGGTGAGGAAATACAATCCGATATACTGGCCGTTCAACACCACTTCGACTGGTTCCTGAGCTGGAGTGTATTCTAGACCAATGCGGCGGCTTAGTTCAAAGCCTACCGTGTTTTTTAGTTTGGCAAGATGATCGTCGGCATGCGCAAGCAGACAGAAGTGCCGATTCTTATTCATTCCCATCAGATTCTCCTTATTGTCCAGCTTGATGCGGAAGGATTTCTTGTCGAGGTTTGTCCACGTGTAGTTGCCTCGTCCCTTGATGACCATTCCATGGGGAGAATCGGGCGAACCGATGGATTCAAATCCTTCGATGCCTTCGGCATCCAGCCACCAGTCGGCATGCAGGTAATCTTCCTTCTCCTTGCTGTCAATATTGCGGTACCCCTCGGTATTGATATACAGGACGGGCAGAGTCCCTGAAAAGGTTGGCATGGGGGCTAGTTCCTTGCCCAAAATGGCTCCGATGATAGCATTGACGTCGGCAATGTTGATTTCTTTGTCACTGTTAACGTCGGTGGCATAGCTGTAAAATGCATGATATTGAGCATTGGCAAAGATGGAATCGATGACAGCTTTTACATCGGAAATATTGACTTCCCAATCACAGTTCACGTCACCGCGCGGCCTGAGCCCTGTTTGGGCTTGGGCCAGAAGGCAAGAGCAAGTTATGATCACGCAAAGGATGGCTAGCTTGATTTTTTCCATAATTAGTGGTTTTAGTTGGTCAAATATGCTATCACTATAATTAACGTGAAATGATTGTCTTTATTACGTCATTTAGTTTCCAAGACGTCTATTGATGGGCAATGTTAATCATTTTGCGGGCACAGGCCACGTTGGTCAACTCTTTCCCGACCTTGACACAGGCCTCATGCATCATGCCATAGTTGTTGATCAACTGGATGAGGTCATTCTCGTCCCAGTTGTCGCGTACGATGCCCAAGCCGTTGGCTGCGATGAACGATGCCGACGAGGGGACTGTATTGGTCACAACGGGAGTGCCGCTGGTGATGGCCTCGGCAGTGGTGAGCATGTTAAGGTCCATGCTGGTGTTGACAAGCAGGGCTAGTGAGCGTCTAAGGGGCTCTGCCAGTTGCTCATGTGACAGGAAGCCATGGAAAACCACTTGTTTTTCAACGCCTAGCCTGGCTGCCAGTTGTTTTAATTCTTGCAGCAGGTCACCGTCACCGATGATGTCCAGGCGGTAATCCTTGTATTGATCAATGGCAATGAGGCGGGCGAATTTGGTGATGATGCTGTCCACATGCTTGCCGGGTACCAGTCGGGCGATAACGACGAAAGATTTGTCATGTTCCTCACAGGGATATAGCACTGTCGCATCGGTACCATGATCCACAATCACGTCGCTCACGTGGTGACTGTATTGGCGCATGAAAAGCTTGGCGGGTTCGCTGCGCGGAACGATGGTCACGTCGCGCATGAACAAAGGGAACACGACATGGTGCCAAAACTTGGAGGGCAGCTTGAACAATAAGCGCTGATGACGAACCATCTCCTGCCAAATCAGCAACTTGGGGCCGCAGACTCTTGCAGCCATCAGGCTGGAAATCTGGAACGACTCGCTGGCAATGACCAGGTCATAGTTGCCAGCATGCTGCTTGAGCCAAGTGTGCATTCCCCGTGGCCATGGCAGCAGGCTGGGCTTGAACACCTGTGGCAACCGTGAGGGGAAATAGATGATCTCAAAAGGCAGATCCTCTTCTTCAGTTGGCTGGAATTCCTGTGAGGCTAAAAGCGTCACTTGATGCCCCAATTCGATAAAACCTCGTGCAAAGGTACTGATCATACAGTCCCAAATGGATTTCTTGGGAGTAATGACACCTTTTTCGGCAGTTGTGAGTATGCAGTTAATGATCAGTATTTTCATGCATTGTCTTATTGTTTAAGTGCAAAGATAAATAGATTTTTCAAATGCTCATGTCATCTGAATAAAGAAAACCGTTTATTTGCCCTTTAATCGTTTGTTGTCTCACTTTGAGAAGTAGGTGTTCCGCTTCAATTTGCGTTTGCAGACGTTTTTAATGTTTTTCAATAGCTCCTTCTCGTTGTTGACCCCATGGAAAATGTTTCCGCTGATCTCTATGCGTTTGAAACGCATACGGTTATCAGAACCCTTTCCCCATTTGATCATAAAGGTGCCGTTGCCTGGTGTGACAGTCACATCATTGTTATTAAAGGTAATTGAGCCGTCGTCAGGAAAGTTCCTGAGAAAGAAACCGGAATTATTGCATACCAGTGTATTTCTTGAGAAAAAGAGGTGAACCTGTTGAATGTTATCGCAATAAACATGGGGGTCCCCCGAGAAATAATTGTTTACGGCATTAATGGTGAATGTGTCCACCCGTTTGCTCGTGCTGAGAAATGCCAAACGGCTAACACCCTTAAACACATTGCCATCCATCGTGACCGATCCGTTTTTAGCGCCGCAATAGATGAGTTGAACACCTGCCGGTTTGCCGGTTTCGGGGTTGACGGTCATTTCATCAACGATTTTGTTGCCCGTGAGTGAAACATTGCCGCCATAGTGGTGCAGGAATACATATCCGTTGCCGCCATCACTCTTTATCACAAGATTGCGGTTGATGATACTGTTGCGTGAAATGTGTATGGTGTCGAGCGTGGCGCTCATGTCCTGCACTGTAATGTCATCGTGAGAATAATTCCATTCCCGGCCGATGTCATTATTGATGATTTGGTTATTCTCAATATAGATGTTATTATGCTTGTCTTTGGGAGAAAAGCCAATGTAAATGCAACGCTGGACCGCATCGTCAATTTGGAATCTGTTGTTTCGCAAATGGAAATTGGCCGTCGTGCATTCAGGACTGTTTTCTTGGTCGTTAGTCAGCAGGGAGACAATCATCCCAGGCACAGCCGATGGGTCTTTGTCCTTGCCTGTATATCCGCCATAATAAAAAACGTTATCCTCAATATTGATATTGGTGCGGCTGGCTGCTCCGCGAGTGTGGCTGTTTGAGCTGTCTATCACATTGTCAAAGATGGCTACAGCCTCATCTTTGCCATATTTGCGGAATGTGTTTCCACTGATGGTTACATTGTGCATCTCTCCCCTGAGCCACAAGCAGCCTCCTGTTTCGCAGTTGTTGAAATTGGTGATTTCGTTGTTGGTAAAGGAGACATTGGAGCAAACGCGCAAATCGAAGTTGGTGATTTTGGCATTTTCCAAGTAGCTGGTAACATCATGCACATCAACCCGGTTGGCATGATATATTTTGACGGCATAGCGTTCGGCTTCTTTCCACAGGATGCCCTCATGTTGCTCAATGTCGAAAGCGATATCACTGATGCTGACTGAGATGGGGTGGGCGGGTGTGCCGTCAAACTTGAAAAACGCATCCGAGGTGTACGCTTTCAGATTGTTGCGGTTGCGTCCATGGGCAAACACGATTTTAGTGTTTTCGCGGCTCTCTCCCCTCAAGATCACATGGCACTTGCATTCAACAGTAGCGTCAATTCTATATGTCCCCTTTCCGAAGTTGAGGAAGATAGTGTCAGCATAGGTGACCTTCTCACAAAATTTGCGTAACTCCATCGGCAGGTCGTCTTGCATCTTGCTGATATCGATTCGAAAGGTTCTAGACTGCCCGGTAAACGCCATTGAGCAGAATAGAAGGGCAAGGAAGATGTATTTTGCAAACTGTTTCATTGTTAATCCTGTTGTTATGTGCTATAATTGGCAAAGATAGTGTATTTTTTGAAAGTAACAAAATTCCATGCGATGGCCTTATTTTCTCGCTATGCTTTTCCAGAATATCGAAATTGATTGTAACTTTGCGGCAAAATAATCATCAGTATGTCACCATTAATATCCATCCTTATCCCTGCTTATAATGCAGCTACCTACCTCTCACGCAGTGTGGAGAGCGCTTTGGCGCAGACCTATGGCAATGTTGAGGTCGTGGTTGTGGACGACGGTTCTACTGATGAGACTTTGACGGTAGCCAATCGGTTGGCTTCTCAAGATGGGCGTGTCAGGGTGCTCCATCAGGACAATAAAGGCCCAGCCGAAGCCCGTCGCACAGCCCTCCATGAGGCCGCGGGTGACTATATCGCATATCTGGACGCTGATGACGAGTTGTTGCCCGGCACTATTGCCTTCTTATATGACAAGATAGTGGAGCACCAGCTGGATTTGGCCTTTGGATCGATGATTAAGGTTGCCGGTGAGAAAAGTTTTGAGATTCAACATGTTGTAGAAGGTGTTCTCGACGGAGACGAGTTCTTGCGCTTCCTGTTTGACCGTCGATGCATGTGTGCCCAGGGGGAGTACCTGTGTCGCCGTGAGATATGGGATGATAGTCTTTTCCCCTCAAACGGTGAGGTGTTCCCTAACGAGGATGTGCTCATGTACATCATGCTGAGCGCCCGTGTGAACAAGGTCGGCTTTTTCAACACACCGGCCATGAAATACCACTATGTGCCCACGTCTCTGACCTCCACCAGCCGCCTGTTGGGGAATCTTGACGGGTGGGAAACCTTTTTTGGCCATGTCGAGGATAACCTGCGGGCCCGTGGCAAAATGGATTCGCTGGCAAAGGAGCTGTTGTGCATGAAACTTGATAGGCTTGCATTCTTTGTCTATCCGCTGGACAGCAGCAGGCCATGGGTGAAAGAGGCAATACATGACAATAGTCATCAGTTGTCATGCCGTTATAAGATACTGCAGTCCCTGCTGCACTATCCTGCGATGTGCCACTGGTGTGTGCAGGCCGTTCGCCGACTTAAACGGCTGTTCAAGCATTAGTGGCTTCGGTGGCGTCAGCAGTGTCGTCGGTTGCGTCCTGGGGCAATTCGCTGGGCTGCCATGAAATTGCAATTAAGCCGTAAACAACGATACAGAATAGAGGATCGCGCAGCGACTCGGCGTAGAAGAAAATGGCACCGATGAGCAGCGCTAAAAAGAGTTGCAGGTTTAAGTCTCGTTTCGAGTAACCTTCGGGATGACGGATGAATAGTGAAACCAGGAAGGTGATGAACAGCAGCACCCCAACCACGCCCAGCTGCAAGTAAATGTGAATCAGATAGGGGATGGTTCCCACCAGATACCACTCATATTGGTCAAAGAAGTCTGAATGGTCCATTTTTGTGCCGCCCTTGAAGTGCCCAACGCCAAAGCCCAGCAACACATGTCCGGGATTCTCTTCCTCAAACATGGGTAAGAGCAGGAATTTGGTCAAGCGGGGAACGTCGGCTACTCCCGATTCGTTGTTCTCCAGTCCCCATTCCACATTCTCCTCGGCATTCTCCAGATCGCTGAAAACATATTCAACGAGATAATTCTCACTGAAGATGTTGATCCCTTCGGCAGTGCTTGGCACGTCACCCTGATAGGTTAACTTGTAGGTGGTGTAGCCCACAATAAATAGCGTTCCCATCAATGGCATGACAATAATCGCGCGGGAGAACATGCGCTTGTCGATGGGCATCAGCAGGATGAAGTAGAGCACCAGCAGTACAAAGCTGATCTTCGTCTCGTTGAAGAACGTGGGGGTGAGCAACAGCACATATTTGAAGTTGTTCATGATTGAACTCAAGAAATACCTCGGGTTAATGTGCTTCTTCAACAGATAGAAGGAAATGAGATAGATGAGCATCGAGATGACGCCCGAATACCAGTTGCCCAGCGAGCCACCGCCGTGGTCGCCGGCGCCATAGACGATAAACTGATAGGCGATGCAAGGGACCTGCAGCCACAGGAAATACTCGAGTTGCTTGTCAAACGTCTTGATGAAGTGTTCACGGCGGTTTTGGTCATCCATGAAGTACCTGAAAATCGGGTAGATGAACATGGCGCCGATGAAAACGCGCATACCATTCAATGAAAACGGTAACGACAAGCCATTCATTACCACGCTGCTAGAGAAACACAGCAACGCCAATACAGCGATGAAGACAATGTCGGCACGGTGTCGCAGGCACGCCAGCCCCAGCAACACAAGAACGGCGTCGCACACCAGCATGATGTAGGTGCGTAGCGATTCCAGCCCTGGGACAATCTCATCACAGATGAAGCCGACAACGGCCAATACCCAGAACACACCCATCAAGAGGCCTTCAATGAGTATGGACTTGCGGACCTGCATCCCCTTGTATCAGTTAATCTTTTTCCTGACCATAGCCGTAGCCATAGCCCTGCGACATCTTGGGATTGCTGTCGTTGAGCACCACAGCCACATTGTTGAGCTGACGGCGCGACAGGGCGTTGTTCATGTAGCGCACTAGGCTGCGCTTTGTGTAGTTGGCTCGGGTGACATAGACGGTCACGTTGGCATATCGTGTCAGCGAGTAGGTATCGCTCACCATGGCAATGGGTGCCGAGTCGATGATGACATAGTCATAACGTTCCTTGAGCTGGTCGATAAGTTCCTGCACACGGGTCGTGAGCAGCAACTCCGACGGGTTGGGAGGAATGGTGCCGCCAACGATGATGTCGAGGTTCTGCACCTCGGGGCAATGCTGAATCACATCGTTCAGTTCCACATCACGTTTGGCAAGGAATGCCGTGACGCCCGGTGACTCGTTGAGGTTCAGCATCTGGGCGAGCTTGGGGCTGCGGATGTCCATGCCCACAAGCACAACACGTTTACCCAGCAACGAGAATGATGATGCCAGATTGGTGCTGATAAACGATTTGCCCTCGCCCGATACCGAGCTGGTGACGAGCATGACCTTGTCGTCGTTGGTGGGAAGCATGAACTGGATGTTGTTGCGTAGCAGCCTGAATAGTTCGACAATCGACGACGATTTGCCCTCTTTGACCACCAGTTCAGAGCGGTGACGGTTGTGGCAGATTTCGCCGATGACAGGCGCCTTGCTGATGTTCTGCAGCTCTTCCTGTGAAGAGAACTTGGTGGTGAGCAGGTTCTTCAGGAACAGCAATGCCAGCGGCATGAGCAAACCTGCAAGCAGCGCCAGGAAATAGATCTTGTATTTCGCGGGCTTGATAGGATTGATCGAGGCATAGGCATGATCCACAATCTTGCCCTTAGGCGTGGTGGCTGCCAACACAAGGGAGTTCTCCTCGCGCTTCTGGAGCAGGAAGGTGTAGAGCGCGTTTTGGATGCCCTGCTGGCGATACAGGTCTTGGGCCTCACGTTCCACGCTGGGCACCTTGCCCATGGCGCTGTTCGTTGCATTGGTCTGGCCTTGTGCACGGTTGATCTGCATGTCAAGGGCCTTGATTGAGGAATTGACACCTTTCAGGATATTGCTGTGCATGCTCTCGATTTGCTCATCGATGCGCTTGAGGGCAATATTGTCGCCCTTGGCCGACTGCTCGAGCTCCTGTCGCTTGACAAGCAGGTTGTTATAGGCCTTGATGGAACCTGATGCGGCACTCGAGTCCACGTCAAAGGGGATGTAGCTGTGCTTGTTGGCGGGGTCGTTGACAAAATCCTTGACCATGCCCAGCAACCGCTTGTTGGTCTCGAGTTTGATGATGGCACGGTCGGCCATTTCCTGCTTGGCCATCTCGTTCTTCATCTGCAGGTCAACATTGATCATGTTGTTCCTGAGCCTGAAGGCTTCGATATCAGCCTCGCTGCTGGTCAGGCCCTTGTAGATGAGGGCGAGGCGCTCGTCGATGAACTTGGCCGTGTTGATGGCCTGCTCGTCTTTCTCTTCCTGTCCCCGTTCATTATACAGGCTGATGAGGGTGTTCAGGATGTCACGGCCTCGGCTCTTTACATTCTCGTTAATGCTCAGGTTGATGCCGTTGGCTTTTTTGTTGATGAGCTTGACCTTGATTTTTTTGTTCAGGGCCTGTCCGCAATATTGCGAGCCCACGAGCGATGCCTTGATGTGGCACGGCTTCTTGGGCTTGTAGTTCTCGGTAGCCTTGACAGTGAATGTTCCATAAGTTGTCTTGAAGGTAGCCGGAAGCCTGCAATTCTTGATGTTGGCCAGTTTCTCCTTGCCGGCGCGGGCCTTAATGTTGGCCATCCCCTCCTTGTTGACATCGATCTTGAAGCTGACCGATGACAAGGTGTCGAACATCTCCTCGGGGGCGACCACCTCGATAGGGGTACTGCCGTAATGGTCTTTTTTAGGCTTGTACCAGCCCTTGTCCTCGATGTATCTGCGGTTGAGCTTCAAGCGCTTGGCGACCTCGGTGCACAATTCCTGGGACGAGAAAACAATCATTTCGTCCTCAACTTTTCCTCCACCGCCCATGAGCTTCATGCTCTTGAGCAGGTTGGCTCCGGCACTTGAGCTGTTGTCTTCCTGTGCGACAAGCACCACCGCTTTCACGTCATAGACTCGGTTGGCGACCCTGATGTAGAACCATGCCAGGAGGCCGCAAGCGATGAGTGACAAAAGGAATAGCCACCAGTAACGTTTGTATTTATCAAAAAGGGCGCCGAAGTCAAAAATCGGCTCCTCTTGGTTGTTGATAGTTGTATTTTCTGCCATGACTAATGATTATCTTGTTAAGGCAATGACGAGAGATGCTATAACCGACACGCTGCTCACAACGGTAGAGATAACCGAGAGCTTGAAGGCATTGTTCTGGTTATATTTTGAGTTGTCGATGCGGATTTGGTTGGGCTCGACATACACGATGTCATTCTGTTTGAGGTAGAAGTAGGGCGAGTTGAACACGTCGCTGCTGTTCAGGTTCAGACGGTGGAACTCACGCTTGCCGTCTTCGGTGCGGATAACGATCACGTTTTCACGTTCGCCGTATTCTGTCAAGTCGCCGCACTGGGCCAGGGCGTCCAGCACGGTGTATTTCTGGCGTGTGGTGTGGACGCGTTGGGGAGCGCGCACTTCTCCCATCACGTCAACGCCAAAGTTCACGATATCCACGCGGACATAGGGGTCCTTCACGTTTTGGGCTACCATGGCCGTGATTTCATCGGCAATCTGTGATGTGGTCTTGCCCTTCACCGTCATGCGGCCCAATACCGGCAACATGATGCAGCCCTTGTCATCAACGATGTAAGTCTGGGAGCGAGGTTGAGTCGTCGAGCGCAACATGCTGCGGATGGCAGGATTTTCCATCGGCAAGTTATAGGCGGCAGTGGCCTCAGGGACAACCGACGAAACGGTGATTACCAGCTCGTCATCGGGCTGGACGAGCACCACGTATTCGTTTTCAGGATTGGGCAATGTGCCATGCTGCTGATTTCTCAAATCCATGAAATAAGGCAGTTTATTATCCTTCGTAGTTGAACATGACATCAGCGTGGCGGCTGCGATTATCACTATCAGTAATTTTGATTTCATACGGTTACAAAAAAGTTTTTCGTCTGTACTCTAAACGAAGATAATGACGGTTTATTATATTTAAGGTGTATTATTTGGCGAATTTTGACAATAATGTGTCACGCAATTCCTTGCCGCAAGCTGCCGCGATACAGCCCAGGGCGGCGAGCATATAGACGATGTTGATCCAAGCCTTGTCGCAGTAATAGAACGGTACAGCGCTCAGCAGCATCACCATCACGGGAGCTACAATGCGGCGGTCGATTCTCAAGGTAAAATAGCGTTTCATGTCATACCAGCGGTAGATGAACAGCACAATGTAGGTCACCAGTTGTGTGACGATGACGCCATAGACGCCCAACGGCTTGATGAGAGCGAAGTTAAGTATCACGTTGACCAGGGCGGCGAGCATGATGGCGGGCAGGGTGCGCGGGGTGTCTTTGGCACACTGGTAACCCATGTCGAAAAAGGCCGCCAAGGCAAAGATTACGGCCGACAGGCCAAGCGGATAGATGTAGTTCAGGCTTTCTTCATACTGGTCGGCTATGAGCCATCCATAATTGACCTTGAGCATAAACACGTAACCCACTAGAATGATGCCCAGCAGGTAAATGTAGCTGTTGAACATCTTGGAGAAGAAACGGTCGCGGTCGGGGCTGTTATATTGAAGGATTGCCGTTTCCTGCCAGGCTTGGTAGAAGATGATGGCCAGCGTGTAGATGATGCCAGTGAAACGGGTGGCTACAGCATAAACGCCATTGGCGTCCAAGCTCAGGAAATGGGTGATGAACAGGCGGTCACTGCTGCCGGTGAGCCACCAGCATAACGAACCGGGAAGCAACGGGAGCGTGTAGCGGATGATGTCGCGGCCCACCTTGCGCGCGTCGAGGTGCCAATGCGTGTGACGGGTGATCAAGCGGACTTTGGCCTCGACCAGCACCAGGGCAAGCAGGCGTGCAATGATGTTGGCCATGAAGATGCCCTTGATGCCCCAGCCCAAGCCAGCGACAAAGATGAGGCTGAACAAGCCGATGCCTAAAGCGGCAAGAATACCCACCATGACAAATGCCCGGTTGTTGCCCAGGCCTCGAAATACCTGAGAATAAACCTCTTGAAGCGACATGGCGATGAGCAGGCCGACAATATACCCCAGGTACTGGATGTTGGTAAACAGCGCGAGAAGTATGGCAATGAGCAGCGATAACGTCATGGTTGTCAGCATCGTGCGGGAAACGAAGGTGACGATGCGGTTGCGCTCGTCCTCCACGCCACAGTCAAGCAGAAACCTGAAGGCGCCATCCCGCAGTTGCAAGGTGACAAACGGCAACAGCAGCATGCACACCGTCAGGCACACATCGTAGTAGCCAAAGTCCCCGGTGTCGTGGACGAAGTAGGTGTACAAAGGCACCATCAGGAAAGTGATGAGCTTTGACCCGATGTTACCGATGGCATACACCCCAATGTCCTTTAAAAACTTGGAACCGCGGTTGCCTTGATGTCTATTATTATTGTCAATCGACGTTGTTGCCATTTTTGCGGCTGCAAAATTATATAAAAAAACGGTTTCTTTGCGTCCCTAGTATAAAGAATTCGATTTTTCTTTTCACAAAGTTGAAAATAAATGTGAAAATCAAGCACTGTTTTGCCTGTTTGAATAGATGGGCTGGGGCCTTGTTCGTGCAATTATTTTGCTTTTTTAGACGTTCTTTCGCCAATTGTTTGTAATTTCGCATCACTTTTTCAAGAGCCCTGAAACGGTCGCTGGTCTGATGATTAAAACAATCAACTCATGGCGTGGACTCATGGCGCTTGCCGTGGTGCTGTTCCATTGTGATGTGGCGTGGATCTACAACGTCGCCGTGTCGGGTGTGACGTTTTTCTTCCTGTCCAGCGCATTTTTGCTCGCCATGCGGCATCCGTTTCAACGCCTGGAGCCCCGTGCCTATTGCCGCTTTGTCGCAGGGCACGCCTTGCGGCTCTATCCGCTGCACTGGCTGGGGCTGGCGCTGTTGATTCTCATCGCCAGCACGCTCTATGTCGCCCATATCGACTGGAGCGCTACGGCCTTGAGTGCCTTGCTGTTGCATGCATGGTCACCTGTGCACGATGTCCACTATGGCCTTAATCCTGTGGCCTGGTACATGAGCGCTTTGCTGTTCTGTTACTGCATCTATCCGCTGGTGATGCGCTGGTTGGGCCGTTGCAGGCTACGGTACAAGTTGATTCTTGGAATCGCCCTCGCTGTTATCCTGGGGGCCATCATGCTGCCGCTTGATATCCCAGGGCGTGAGGCGGTGTTTGTCAACCCGTTGTCACATGTCGTGGACCTGGTGGTGGGTATAACCCTTTTCCACCTGTATCGGGTGCTGCGCGAGCGGTGGCCGCGTGTGGGCTACCAAACGGCCACATTCATCGAAGTGATGGTGCTCCTCCTGCTGGCGGGATTCATCGCTGTCAATATGACCAAGACCTGGTTGCGTCCATGGGAGGACGATGTCTTGTGGCTGTTGCCTCAAGGGGCCCTCTTGACGGCATTGGCATGGCTCAATGGCCAGGAAGGGGCTATTGGCCGGGTGCTGCTGAGCCGCCCGTTGCAGTGGCTGGGAAGCATCAGCTTTGAGGTGTTTGTGCTGCAGTTTGTGGCATTTCGTCTGTTCGGCTTTGTGGTTGCTCCTGCGGCTGGCCACCTGGGTTGGGACATCTATGACCAATACGCCTGGATGGTGATGGCGCTGCTGTTGCCGCTGGCGTGGGCAGTCAACCGTCTCTTCACCCGTCCCCTCACCTCAGCAGTAAAGAAAAGGTTCAAATAAGGGTCATCAACCCATTCAAAAACAAAGGCTTAAACCAGATAGCCGACAACTAAAGACTAACAACTAAAAACTAAAATATGATCAAATCAATAACCGGTTGGCGTGTGTTTTTTATCCTACTGATCATCCTGCATCATATGGGCTTGGATCAGTTGGACATGATGAGTCTGGGCGTTTGCTTCTTTTTTATGTCAAGTGGCTTCCTGCTCTCGTTGAAATACCCGTTTGCTGAGCTGGATGGCAAGTCTTACCGCTCGTTTGTGTGGCGTCGCATGTTGCGCATCTACCCCCTGCACTGGCTCACTCTCGCCTTGTGGCTGGTGGCCTCGGCACTGTTGGGCACGTTGGTCATCGAGCCCCTTACACTGACGCTCAATGCCTCACTGCTGCATTGCTGGTCGCTCACCTATCCGGTCTATTACTCTTACGTGAAGGTATCATGGTTCCTGGGGGCGTTGCTCTTCTGCTACCTGTGTTACCCCATGCTGGCACACTGGTTCCTGCCGTTGAGGCTGCGGCACAAGTTGGCGATATTGGCCCTGCTGTCGATTGTCGCCATCCTCATCTTGGCCGGTACCGACGACTACAGCCGTACGGCGCTATACGTGTTCCCGCCCATGCGTCTCATCGACTTCCTCATTGGCATGACATTGCCCCACTTGTGCCAGGTGGTCAAGCGGTTACCTGTCATTGGCAAGAGCGATAACGGCATTGATGCCGAGCTGGTGGCTGTCGCTGTGCTCTCGCTGGCTGTGATGGTGCATGGCGCCTATCCTGGTGTGCGCCCCTGGAGTGACACCGTCATCTGGTGGATTCCTATGGCTCTGCTGATTATGGTCTGCTACCTGTATGACAAACGCGAGGGATATGTCGGCAAGCTGATGGCTTCACGTCCCCTGCAATGGATTGGCGGCGTTTGCTTCGAACTGTTCATGATGCAGAACCTGGCAGCACTCGTTTACAATTACTTGTTAGCTCCCGTGTTGGGATCTGTGGGACTCCCGCAATTGGGAATCGACCCCTACAGCCTGTTGCCGTGGATGATCATTCCTCTGGGCATCGTCATCGCCTGGGTGGTCAACCGATGCTTCACCCGTCCCATCAATAGACTGATGGCCAAAAACTGAGAACCAATTATCCTTGAAGCCTAAAATTTAATGTGAAATCGCGTTATCGGGACAGTTTTTTTGATTTTGCGCAATATTGGGATTAAAATTGCGTTATTTGGATAAATGAAACTGACTAAGCTCAGACATATCGCTTGTGTAATGATGCTGTTGTTGGTGGGCGTTGCTGTGGCACACGCCCAGGACAATGACATGATATTGAATCGCCCCTATGCCGATGTCAAGCCGATACACTTCGGCTTCTCGGTGGGTATGAATTTTCAGAATCTTGCCATTACCAACAACGGCATGGTCTCTGATGATGGCAGGTTTGAGTGGTATGCCGATGTCCCTGCACATTCGCCGGGTTTCAGCGTGAACGTGCTGGCCGATTACCGCATTGCCGACCACTTTAACCTGAGAGTTTCACCGGGCCTGTACTTTGGAAACAAGGTGATCCGCTACCTGAATCACAGGGGCAGTGCCGATTGGTCGAATCAGGACCACTATAAGCAGAACCAGAACGTCAAGTCCACCTATATCGTGCTTCCCATCGACTTGAAAATGAGCGCCAAGCGTTACCACAACATGCGCCCCTATTTCACAACCGGGGTGATGTATGCCCATGACTTGGCTAAGGACCGAAGCGAGCAACTCAAGCTCAAGGATGCTGACCTGATGTTCACCGTGGGCATGGGATGTGACTTCTACATGCCGTTTTTCAAGCTGTGCCCCGAAATCAAGTTCTGCTTTGGCTTGAAGAACCTGTTGGACCGCAACCGCCCTGACCTGGAAGAAGAAGAGGAAGTGAACAAATTATTCACACAGAGTGTGAGCAAGATCTCCAGTAATATGGTTGTTGTCACGTTCTTCTTTGAATAACAATATGGAATGAGAATGAAGTTTAACGAAATACGTCACCTGTTAGCTGCGGCACTGTTGTGTGCCGTTGTGGCTTTTGGCGCACATGCACAGGTCGATGCATCGTTCTCACACTTCTGGATGGGACAGAGCTATTACAATCCCGCCGTGGCTGGCGAGCTGAATGCCATTAGGCTTAATGTGGGCAGCCGCATGCAATGGGTGGAATTCAAGCGCTCGCCCACGACGGTTTACTTCTCTGCCGACATGCCCTATAAGTTGCTGGACGTGAAGTTGGGCGTGGGCGCCAAGGCCGAGTATGAGCGCATGGGTCTGTTTACCAACACACGCATCGGCGCCCAGCTGTCATGGAAACGCAAGATAGGCAAGGGATACTTGAGTGTGGGTATCCAGCCTGGTGTTTTCTCCCAGACCTTCCGCGGTGGTGAAGCACAACCTCCAAGTGCTTCCGATCAAGCTTCAGACTCCATAGGTGCCTCTAGTGCTAGTGACGTTCCCACTAATGATGTATCAGGAACCGTCTTTGATGCTAACGTGGGTGTCTATTACACGCATCCCAGGTTTTGGGTCAGCCTTTCGGTAACTCACGTGACTTCCCCCACTATTGAACTGAAAGCCACACGTGAGGCCATTGACGTTTATGAGTTCGATGTCAGGCGCTCATATTATTTTATGGCTGGTGGCAATATTCCAATCAATAATACGTTATTTGAAATACAGCCCTCGGGAATGTTTGCACTGACCAAGAACTTCTGGACAGCCGAGGTGGCGGCGAGATTGCGTTACAACCGAATGCTCAGCATCGGTGCGGGTTACCGCTATAAAGATGCAGTCACAGCGTTCATCGGCGTGAATCTCAAGGATGCGTTCATCGGATATGCCTATGACTATCCTGTTACGCCTATTAGCAAGGTGACAATCGGTAGCCACGAGGTATTTGTGACCTATCACGTCAAGTTGGACACGAGGGAGAAAAATAAGAATAAACAAAAAAGCGTACGCTTAATGTAAGAATATGAAGAAACTATTATTGATACTGTTGGTCGCTGTGGCGACTGTGTCCTGCGGATCGATGCGCAAGGGAGGCACCAGCGGCGGTGAAGTCACCGGCGTCGGCGCTATGGTATTTAACGAGACCACCCCTTATGGCATGGTGCTCGTTGACGTTGGCTCGATGCGCGAGGGTCCCAATGAGCGTGACTCCATCTGGGGTATCGACTCGACGGCACACGGCATCTCGGTGGACGCCTTCTGGATGGACGAGATGGAAGTGAGCAATTCCAAGTACAAGCAGTTTGTCTATTGGGTGCGCGACTCGATCATCCGTGAGCGCCTGGCCGATCCCGCCTATGGCGGCAACGAGGAGTTTAAGATCGAGGAGGACAAGGAGGGTAACCCCGTTACTCCCCATCTCGACTGGAGCAAGAGTATCCCCTGGAAGAATCCCAGCGAGGACGAGGAGCGTGCCATCGAGAGCGTCTATCGCATCAACCCCATCACTGGCGTGAAGGAACTGGACGCATCGCAGATGAACTACCGCTATGAGGTCTATAACCTTACCGAGGCCGCTAAACGCAGGCATCGTTTTGATCCCACCCGTCGCGACTACAACACCGACCATGAGGTGGACATGACGGCGCCCACCATCAGCAAGGATACTGCCTATATTGACGACGATGGACGAATCATACGCCAGACCGTAACGCGTGCCTTGCAGAGCGACTATGATTTCCTGAATACCTATATCGTCAACATCTACCCTGACACGACGTGCTGGGTCAATGATTTTGAGAACGCTTACCAGGAGCCCTATGTGCGCATGTACTTCGCCAACGGCAACTATAACAACTATCCCGTTGTGGGTGTGAGCTGGGAGCAGGCCAACGCCTTCTGCCACTGGCGCACCGAGTTCCTCAAGAAGTCGTTGGGAAGCCAGGGCATCTATGTAGAGCCCTTCCGTCTCCCCACCGAGGCCGAGTGGGAGTTTGCTGCCCGTGCCGGCAAGAACATGAACAAGTACCCCTGGGACGGTGACCTGCCCCTGACGGTGGATGAGGGCTGTTTCTATGCCAACTTCAAGCCCGACGAGGGCAACTACGTCAAGGACGGTTACATTATCTCGTCACCCGTGGGCACCTATGAGCCCAACGACTACGGCCTGTATGACATGGCCGGTAACGTGAGCGAGTGGACCTCTACCGCCTATACCGAGAGCATCGACCGCATGACCGATGACATCAATCCCGAGTATCGCTACTATGTGGCTCAGGAGGATCCCTACAAGATGTCGCGCAAGATCGTGCGAGGCGGTTCATGGAAGGATGTCGTTCACAACCTGCGTTCCGACCTGCGCATGTGGGAGTACCAGAACGAGCAGAGGAGCTACATCGGATTCCGCTGCGTGCGCTCCAAGGTGGGCCTGGTTAAGGGCCGCCGCAAGAACTGCTGCAAGGACTAAAGCCCGAACAATAGTATAACAAGACAACAAATCATCACACTCATTTTTATAAGTTCAAGCAACAATGGGTAAAATCAAGAGATATAAAAAGAAAGCAGGCCGATTCCTGAAGAGTGACAGCGGCCAGCGGTTTTTCAACTTTGCCTATAGTATTGGTGCGGCCATCGTGATCTTGGGTGCACTGTTCAAGATTCTGCACATGCCGTTGGGTAACCTGCTGCTCAGTGTCGGTATGGGTACCGAGGTGCTCATGTTCGTGCTCACAGCATTTGACAAGCCCGAGAAGGAATATCACTGGGAGGAAGTCTTCCCCGTGCTCGCCAGCCAGAACCCCGAAGACCGTCCTGACTTCAATACCGGTGGCGGTATCTTCATTGGCGGTGCTGGTGGCAACGGCGAGGGATATGAAGGTGGTGAGATCAATGTCAGCGTCTCTGATGCCAAGAACGCCGTGGGACTGCCCCAGGGTGTGAACCTGAGCGAGGAGGATACCCTGTCGCTGAGCGAGAGCATCGCCAAGATGGCCGCTGCAAGCGACCAGCTCTCACGCATGGCCGAGCTGACCGACGCCACTCAGCAGTACCTGAGCCAGATGGCCGGTATCAGCGAGCAGATGCAGAAGCTGCAGGCCACTACAAGTGCCCTGAACGAGGTGAGCGAGACATTGCTGGGCAGCTATCGTGCCATCACCAACAACAGCCAGAACATCACCGAGAGCTCAACGGGCTATGTGGACCAGATGCAGGCCCTCAACCACAATATCAGCGGCTTGAACACCATCTACGAGATTCAGCTCAAGAGCATCTCGTCACAGCTCGAGAACATCGACCGCGTCAACCGTGGCTTGAAGGACATCCGCGACATGTATGAGAAGAGTGCCGCCGAGAGCGCCCACTACTGTGATGAGACCGAGAAGATGGCACGCTACATGAAGCAGTTGAACAGCGTGTATGAGAAGATGGTCAAGGCAATGACCGTGAACATGTACCGCCCCATGCCCGGTATGCCCGGCATAGAGCCCGACAGCACTGACAACGACGCTTGATCGCGTCACAGCAACTGTGTTTCAATTAACGAAATCAATCCTATTCTAACCGAGGCAACCTCAAAAAATAAGAGCGTCAACCGCATGTCGCCGCGAGAGAAGATGATTAACCTCATGTACATCGTCTTGACGGCCATGCTTGCCCTGAACGTTTCCAGCGACGTGCTCAACGGATTCAGCCAGGTGCAGGACGGTCTGACTCGCTCCAACCGCACCATCACGGCGCGTAACCAGGGCCTCTATGCTGAACTTCAGGCCTTCAACGAGAAGAACCCTGAGAAAGGCAAGGTCTGGTTGGACAAGGCGACGCAGGTGGTGGGGGAGACCGACAAACTCTATAACTACATCGACTCGCTTAAGCTTCAGATCGTTCGCACTGCCGACGGCGAGGATGCCGATGTGAACAACATCCGCAGCCGTGACAACACCGAGGCAGCTAGCGTCGTCATGCTATCTCCACAGGGCGGCAAGGGCAAACTGCTCAGAACGCGCATCGACCAGTACCGTCAGTTCGTGACCTCGTTCCTCGAGGATCCCGAGAAGCGCCAGAACCTGGAAGCAGCCCTCTCGACACAGCCTCCCAAGACCGCTGGCGTGCAGCTCGACCAGAAGAAGACTTGGGAAGAGACCATGTTCGACAACATGCCCTGTATAGCTGCCGTGACGTTGCTCACCAAGCTGCAGAACGACGTGCGCTATGCCGAGGGTGAAGTCCTGAACCAGATGATTACCAACGTTGACCTGGGTGACCTGCGTGTGAACCTGGTGAACGCCTTTGTGGTGCCCGATTCCCGCATCGTCATGCGCGGCACCAAGTATAAAGCTCAAATCGTGCTCGCTGCAATCGATACCACACAGCGTCCCACCGTCTATGTCAACGGACACGTCCTGTCCAATAATAGCGGTATCTATGAGGTGGGTACCGGTAAGGCGGGAAAATATGATTATTCAGGCTGGATTGAAGTGCTGGGACGTGACGGAACGGTGACACGCCGTGAGTTCAAGTCGAGCTACACCGTCATTGACCCGCTGGCTACGATCAGTGCCACGATGATGAATGTGCTCTATGCCGGCATCAACAACCCCATCAGCATCGCTGTGCCCGGTGTGCCTCAGGGCAGCATCAGCGCCACGATGACCAACGGTACGCTCACCAAGAGCGGTGACGGATGGGTGGCCCATCCCACCAAGGTGGGTGCCGAGTGTGTCATCTCGGTAACTGCCGAGATGGACGGCCAGCGCACC
>CACYAW010000014.1 GCA_902772455.1 uncultured Bacteroidales bacterium | reverse complement strand
ATCCTGTGTTTTAAAAATTGTGTGCAAAAGTAATACTATTTTTCAATTCTAAGCATTCTTATCCCAATAAATTTCCTCTACTTGGTTATGAATGTTGTTATATCTGGCGAAAACAAAGAAGAAATCGCTCAATCGGTTCAGGTATTCCAGTACCAGAGGGTCGATTGTGGCGGTTCGGGCCAGCGTGACCACGCGGCGCTCGGCACGGCGCGTGATGGTGCGGCAGCGGTCGGCCTGGGCCGACAGGCGAGTGCCGCCAGGCAGGATAAAGCCTTGCATGGGAGGCAGCTCTTCACTCATCTGGTCCATCATCTGTTCCAGGGCGGTGATGTCATCTTGCGTGAGGCCATAGAGGGTGGCATCCTTGGCGTCGTTGGCCAGATAGGCACCAATGTTAAACAGCTTGTTCTGTGCTTTGCGCAACAGGGCAAAAACGTCATGGTCATCGAGTTTAGTGTTGTGCAACAGCAGGCCGATGTTGGAATTCAGCTCATCGACGGTGCCATAGGCCTCGACGCGCACGTCGTCCTTGCTCACGCGGTTGCCGCTCACGAGCGACGTCTGTCCGGCATCGCCGGTACGGGTATAAACTTTACCTTTCATAGTGTCTATTTTAATGTTTTTTACTGACAAATTGTCTGCCTTATCTCCTTGACAAGGCATTTATTCTCATAAGCAATAACCGTGCCGAAAATCTCCTGGGGGCATCAAAGTGCCAACTGTCCTGATTTTCTAGAGTTTGAAGATGTTGCAGACCACGATGGCAGCAACCCAAGAATAAGGACGGGCATTACAGTTGCCCAGAGTTTCAGCATCCTTATAGACCATCATGTTATCCTTCTTTTGAAGAACAACGTTACCTGATGGATCTACTGCAATTTTATCTGAAGAATCGGGAATAGTGAATTCACCATAGAAATCGCTGCTTCCCACTTCAATTAATAGGTTGCCTGAACGATTATAGATTTTATGGTTCCTGATGGAGCCTAGAATGTTTCCATTGACGTCAGTGATATTGCCTTCACCGCCTTTGGGCAGTTGACCAACCTTGATGCGGGACCAGTTATAGACCGTGCCGTCCGAATCAACATAGCCGCTGTTGAATCCCTTTATCGAGATGGTCCAAGTCCGTTTTTGGTTTGCTGCCTTGCGCTTTTCTTCATCGAGACGCTGTTTTTCTTCTCTGAATAATGGCCTCACTTTGGCGAGGGTATTCTTGTCATGTAAAAGGCCGAAATAAATTAAGGTGGCTACATGCTTGTCGATTCCGGGGGCTTTGCCTACCGGATAACCCTCCAAATAAACTTTGCCTGCGTCGTCAATATGTCCTATGACTTCATCATCCATGATCACGTCACCGTTGGCTGCCAGTGTGAGGAGGTATGGGGTGGCATTGGGGCACTTGACAATGCCTCCGTCAAGCAGTTCCGCTGAGATTTTGCCATCAATACGCACCACCTTGCCGTTTTCTTCGATGTTAAAGGTGGCATTCTTTCCGGCATATTCCCCTTCATCGAAACATTGGTCAAAGACAATCATGTGTTGCTTACTGCGGTAAAACCCCTTGTGTTCGTCCAAGTAAAAGAAGTCAATGTCACCGTTGATCTTCTTGCCGATATTCTCAACTTTTTCCTTGGCCTTTTTGACGGCCTTCTTGCCCTGTTTGATAAGATCGCCGAATTGGGCTTCGACCGGCAGGCAAAACAATAACGAGAAGATAAGCACGATAAATCCTGTCTTTTTCATAATCAATACCTTTTAGTGACTGATATTTAGCAAAGGTAATGCTTTTTTAAATACAATATCCTTTGTCCGCCCTATTTTATATCCACGAATCACCATAAATAATAATCATGCCCATTCATGGTAATTGATGGCCATTCATGTTAAAATAAATGACACGAATGACCGTTAATCTCAGTAAATAATTTATGACCATTATTAGTAAAGGAGCAGGTCTTCAATGTTGTCACGGTTGATTACTGTGAAATCGGCATCGGGATAGGCATTGCGGAACGACAACGGTGCTGAGGCTTTGCGTTTGGGATTCCATTTTAACTCATAGGCATGGATCTTATCATCCTTCTCCTCGATATAGTCTATTTCCTGTTTATTGGTATTTCGCCAGAACCAACTTCTCGCATAGTCCATCAAGTACTCCTTGCGCTTCATCCGTTCAGCTATGGCATAATTCTCAAACAAGGCTCCAACGTCAGTGCGATTCTCTGCTTGTGAGAAATTGCCGATTAAGGCGTTTCTTATTCCATTGTCATAGAAGTAGATTTTACGGCTGTGTTTCAATTCGTTGCGCAGGTTGCGACTGAACGAGCCCAAACGAAAGATAATATAAGCCTGCTCGAGAATAGAGATATAACTAGCTACCGTCTTGGCATCCAATCCACAAAGTAGTGACAACTCATTGTAGGACACTTCGGCACCCACCTGATAGGCTATGGCCTGAAGCAATTTGGTCAGTTTTTCGGGCTTATGAATCCTGTCGAACTCAAGGATGTCTTTGTATAGGTAACTTTCAGTCAATTCACGCAGTATAGCCACCTCCTTGCCCGGATGTGTTACCACATCGGGATAACTGCCATAAACCATGCGATGAGGCACCATTCGTTTTTCCTCTATCAAGTTGGTTTCGTTGACAAGTTCGGTGAATGAGAGAGGGAACAATTTGTACTCCCACTTGCGGCCAGTGAGCGGTTCATTGATTTTATTGGCCAGTTCAAACGACGAACTACCTGTAGCCAGCAGCTGAACATCTGGAATTTGGTCAGTGATCAATTTCAATTTAATGCCTATATCCTCGATGCGTTGTGCTTCGTCGATGATGACGACACGATGATTGCCGATAATGCTTTTCAACCGGGTTGATGTCATGTTTTCAAACATCCCTCTCACATCGGGTTCATCGCCACTCATCCACAACACTTCACTATCGTCTTTTGCAAAAACCCGCTTTAACAGCGTGGTCTTACCCACCTGTCTTGCTCCCATGACAATGATGGCTCGGCCACCATGCAGTTGGTCCTTGATATTATCTTCAATGCTTCGCTTAATCATAATCAAGAATGTTCTATTGGGCGCAAAGTTAGCATATTATGTGTAAATGCGCAACAATTATTCCTCAAAATTCATGATTTTTCAGGAGTACGTTCCCTAAGATTCATGATTTTTCGGGAATTTAATTCAATTTCCAAAAATAATATTCATGCCCATTTATGGTAATTGATGGCCATTCATGTTATAATAAAGGCACGAATGCCCAGAAATGTCCACGAATGATCATAAATAATATTCATGCCCATTCGTGGTAATTCATGGACATTCATGTTATAATAAAGGACACGAATGCCCAGAAATGTCCACGAATTATCATAAATAATATTCATGCCCATTCGTGGTAATTGATGGCCATTCATGTTAAAATAAAGGCACGAATGCCCAGAAATGTCCACGAATGATCATAAGATATTTATGACCATTCGTGAGTATTCTTGGTCATTCGTGTTAAATGTTTTTTGTCGATTCGTGCCCTAGAACTCGATGCCGAGTTTGATGGACAGGCAATGGTAGGGGTTGTTCTGCTCGTTGCTGCCTTTGTGGTGCCAAATGGCGGTTTCCTTCTGAGTTTTGGCAACGATATCAATACTCTGCATGCTGTAGCCCAGCGAGGCATTGATAGCCAGTTTGTCGGTCAGTCCCATTCGGCAGCCCAGCGAAGGATTGAACATCAGTCCGTAGGCTTTATTGCCCAGGGTGTAACCCAAACGGCAATCCAGATAAGGAGAATATTTGCCCTTCAACAGGTCGAAGCGGACATCGCCAAACACGGGAAACATGTAAAAATCAACTTTTTTACCGAAACCCTCTTTAGAATGCTTGTTGTGGCTGATTTTCATCCCTGCGCCGGCACCCACAAACAGCCATGGCTTCAATTGATAGCCGTGGGTCGTGCTGAAGCCGAAGTGGTCCTGTGAAATGGCGTCGATGGATTTGTAGTACTCCAGGTCAACGAAGCCGCGGTAACCCTTCTGGGGGCCGCTGCCGGGTGTGAAGTCACTGCCCATCGACTGCTGCGGCTGCCAGTCCTCCTTGGTGATCTGCTTGATGCTATTCCAGTAGATGGTCTGCAGCGTGCCGTCATCTTCCTGGATGACAAGCGAATCCAGCGGAGCATAGGTCACAATCTTGCCCCTCACACGGTGACCGTTTTTCAACTTCACCACCTCTTGTTTCTCTTTCTTGTTCTGTGCCTGAGCTTGTACAAAAGCCGTACCGCCCAACAGGCACAAAGCCAGAATTAAAATAACCTTTTTCATGACTTCACAGTATTTGATGTGTATTGTTGCGCAAATATAGAACAAATCAGGCAATCAACCATTATTCCAAAATAAAAACGACCTTTTTCATCTCATCCAGTTATTAAATATGGGTGTTTTTAAAAGACGATCTAACGACTTAGTATCGTGACAATGACTTTATTCACGTCAGCAATATTTACCTCTCCGTCCCTATTCACATCACCGCTCAAACTGGCTGAATCTGTCAAGATGATGTTGATAACGGCGTTAATGTCTGCGATGTTGATCTCGTTATCTCCATTCACGTCCTCGGGTTGGATGTCGATGGGCAGAATGCTATAGAATTCCTTCCAGGGTGTGGTCGTTTTATACTGTTCTATCGAAGAGGCAGGGACATGGAGGGTGACCATATCATAATTGTCAAACGATTCCTCCCACGCCATTGGTGGCGTTGTCGCCAGGCATGTCACGTCCGTCAGCGAGGAGCAATCATAGAAAGCATAGCCGCTAATCTGTCTGACAGATTTGGGGAAGGTTACACTCGACAGGTTGCGGCATCCGGAAAATGCGTAGAACCATATTGCCTCGACTGAATTTGGAATGTCGACACTCTCCAGCCTAATGCAATTCTCAAAGCAATTACTGGGGATTGATGTGAGGGAATTGGAGATGCTTACGCTCCGCAGGTTGCTGCACTCATTGAACACAGAATTACCCATTTCGGTGACGGAGTTGGGGATAACCATGCTCATCAGGCTGTTGCACCCCGAGAACGCAGAACTGCCGATGGAAGTGACGGCGTTACCGATGGCCACACTCGTCATGCTGTTGCAATTGAAGAATGCATCTCTACCGATGGTGATGACCGAATTGGGAATAACTATGTTTTTCAAGCTGATGCAATTCAGGAACACCGAATTACCAATGGTCGTGACCGAGTTACCGAAGGTCACATGCTCAATGTTCTCGCATTCATAGAATGCCCCATCGGCAATGGTGATAACGGCATCAGGAATAGTGACACTCTTAAGGCCTTGGCAATAATAAAATGCATGTTCACCGATGGAGGTAACAGAGTTGCCGAGGGTCACACTTGCCAGGTCGAAGCACCTGTAGAATGCTTTGTCCCCGATTGAAGACACCGAGTTGGGGATAACGATGCTTGTCAGTTTGCGACAATCATAAAAGGCATTTTCACCAATAGCGGTCACTGAGTTACCGATGGTCGCGCTAGTCAGGTTGCTGCACTCATTGAACACATAACGGCCTAAAGTGGTAACCGAATTCGGAATGATAATGGAGGTCAGGCTCGAGCAATTGGAGAACGCCTTGTCCCCGATGGCGGTGACCGAGTTCGGGATGTTGACGCTTGCCAGGCTGGTACAACCGTAGAAACAACTTCTGGGTATTGACGTGGCAGAGTTGCCAATCATTACATTCACCAAGCCGGTGCACTGATAGAATGCGCTATCACCCATGGCGGTGACCGAGTTAGGAATGGTTACGGTCGGCAGATTGCGGCAAGAGGAAAATGCCCTTGCGCCGATTTTGGTAATCGAGTTGGGGATGGCTACACTCGTTAGGTTGTAGCAATTGTAGAAGCAGTTTTTAGGGATCGATTTGAGGGAGTTAGGAATGGTCACACTGCGCAAGCTGAGACATCCATTGAACGCACCCTGGCCGATAGTGTCTACTGAATTGCCAATACTCAGGCTCGTCATGTTTTGGCAACCCACGAAGGCGTATTCGCCGATTTCAATGACAGTATTCGGAATGATCACACTCGTCAGGTTATTGCTATACTTAAATGCATTCTTATTGATAGCCGTGACTGGGGCGTTCAGGTTGCGGGTCTTGTAAATAGGGTTGCCTTGAGCGTCTTGACCAGAAACATAGGTATATTCACAGGTCACCGAAGAGGCAATATTTGCAACGCCGCTGAAATCTCTGTTTTGGCCAACTTTAACAGAGTCGCCCACTGCATTGTCGCCCGAGCCGGAGAAATAAAACTCATAATTGATGCCATTATAAGTAAGTGCTTCATAACCTGCCGAAGCCTGTAGTGCTATGGCGAGTGCCATCATCAAAGTCATGAGATTCTTTGTCATCTTCATATGATATATTGTTTTAGGTTAATGTTTTGTTGCAAGGTCAAGTGATTGGAGGGTGGCGATGAGGTCGCTGGCGGTAGTGGCGACGAGGGTGCGGGCGAGGTTCTTGCCCCGGGCGAAGGGTGTAGCAGTCATGTCGGCGAGCTGTTGGACGGTGGCGTCGTACAGGCCGTCGATGTTGGCGACGATGACGGGACGCGGGTCATCATTACCGATGGTCAAGACAGCGAGGGTGGACATCCACTCGTCGAGGGTGCCGATGCCGCCGGGCATCACGACGAACACATCGCCGTGCTCAATCATGTACTGCTTGCGGTCGCCCAGGTTGGCGGTATAGACCACCTCGTCACACACGGGGTCGATGCGGTGTCTGAACATCTCGGGAATCACGCCCACAACATGCCCGCCGGCCTCATGGACGGCTGCTGCAGTAACGTGCATCAGCCCCGCATTGGAGCCTCCATAGAGCAAGGTGTGGCCATTCTGGCCAATCCAAGTGCCCAGATCATGGGCCAACCGCTGGTATTTCTCATCCAGTCCTGCTTGTGAACTGCAATAAACGACAATCTTCATATCTTACTACTATGTATTTAATAGGAAGACAATAAGTACAATAAATACTAAGCCATCCGGAATGAAGCAATTGAATTGGTCGCGGATGCCATTGTTTTTATTGTATTTATTGTTTTCATTTTTGGATTATAGCACGGTGTCGTTGATGATGTGCTTGACTTCTTTGAAGAGGTAGCTGTGGGTGGTGCCGTCCTCGTGCAGGAGGGTGAGGGTGCCGTCAGGGGCGATACCGGCAACGCTCGCCATGAAACGATTGCCCGCTGCGTCCTCGTAGGGGTGCTGTTGGCCGTCGTTGCGATACAGGGCCTCCATGTAGCGTTCATGCAGGTCCTTGCGGGCATTGTCATCGCCTAGCGAGTCCACCAGTTCCTCGATGCGTGAGCACACGCGTTTGAGCAGCGCCATCAAGTCGTGCTCATGGCCCGTGATGTTCACAAGCGAGACGGGATTGGGCGCATCGCTCAGGAAGCGCTCCTGGTTGACGTTGATGCCGATGCCCACGATGCAGGTGGCGATGTCGCTGCCGTCGAGCGAGTTCTCGAGCAGCATGCCGCACACCTTCTTGTCCTGCCAATAGACGTCGTTGGGCCACTTGACGGTGAAACCGTCGCCAGCCTCGGCTGTCAGCGCCTCGACAACCGCCAAGGCTGCCGCCTCGCTCAAGTAGAACTGGTCGCGCGCCTTGACGGGCGGACGCTTGAGCAGGTGGGAAAAGGTGAGGTTCTTGCCATCCTCGCTCTCCCAGGAATTGCCCTTCTGGCCGCGGCCCGCAGTTTGGCTAGGGGTATAAATGACCGTACCGCCCGGCAGCGTTGCTGCCAAGCGGGACAGGTAAGTGTTGGTGCTCGCCGTCTGGCTGACCTTGATGTAATGTGGCATGGTCAGACGGTGGGGAAAGTCATCTTGAGGGTTCGGCTCTCGTCATCGTTGACGGTGATATCGACACGAACGGTGTCGTCGGGCAGCAGGCCGTCGATGCGCTCGGGCCACTCGATAAAGCACAGCGCGCCGCTGTCGAAGTAGTCCTCGGCGCCCAGGTCAACGGCCTCTTCCTCTTTCTCCAGTCGGTAGCAGTCGAAGTGGTAAATCAGCTCGGCCGTGGTGTCGCTGCGGTACTCGTTGATGATGGCAAACGAGGGCGAGTTGGTCACGTCGCTCTCGACGCCCAGCTGCTTGCACAGCGCATTGATGAAAGTGGTCTTGCCGGCACCCATCTCGCCATAGAAGGCATAGACGGTCAGGTCGCCCATCTCGGTCATGAACTTGTAGGCAGCCTCCTCGAGGGCCTCCAGATTAGGAATCGCTATTTCAATGGTTTTCATTTTCGGTTTTTTTAGTTGATTTATTATCTCTAGTATCTCTAGATAATCTAGTTACTCTAGATGGTGATTATTTCGGCGCCAGCGTCACGATGGGCACGAGCATCTCTTCCATCGAGATGCCGCCATGCTGGAACGTGTCGTTGTAATACGAAACGTAATAGTTGTAGTTGTTGGGATAGGCAAAGAAGTCACGGTTCATCGCAAAGATGTAGGTGCTCGAAATGTTGGGAGCGGGCAGACCAACACGCTTGGGCTGCTTGATCTCATAGACTTGCTTGCCGTTATAGGTCAGGCTCTTGCCCACCTTGTAGCGCAGGTTGGTGTTGATGTTCTTGTCGCCGATGACGTTGATGGGACGGTCCACCTTGATGGTGCCGTGGTCTGTCGTGAGGATAACCTTGTAACCGTTCTCGGCCATGAGCTTGAAGATGTCGAGCACGTTGGAATTCTTGAACCAGGACTCGGTGAGCGAGCGGTAGGCCACGTCGGTATTGGCCAGCTCGCGAATCATCTTGGACTCGGTGCGGGCGTGCGAGAGCATGTCCACAAAGTTGAACACCAGCACATTGAGCTCGTAGTTCTTGAACATGCCGAAGTTCTGCATCAGTTTATCGCCGGCGGCGCTGTCATTCATCTTGCTATAAGAGAAATGCACCTTGCGGCGGTAACGGTCGAGCAGCGTCTGAATCAGCGGCGCTTCGTTCAGGTTCTTGCCTTCCTCGCTTTCCTCATCCACCCACAGGTCGGGGAACATGCGCTCGATATCCACGGGCATGAGTCCCGAGAAGATGGCGTTGCGGGCATACTGTGTGGCGGTGGGCAGGATGGTGGTATAAAGCTCCTCCTTCTCGATGTTGAAGTACTCGTTGAGCAGCGGACTCACGGTTCTCCACTGGTCGAGCCTGAAGTTGTCGATGACGACAAAGCACACTTTCTCGCCCTTGTCCAGCAGGGGCAGCACTTTGGTCTTGAACAGCTCGTTGCTGCGCAACGGGTGCTCGGGTTGTGTCATCCAGTCCTCATAGTTGCGCTTGACAAACTTCGAGAAGGCGTTGTTGGCCTCTACCTTCTGCATGTGCAGCAGTTCGTCCATCTTGGTGTCGGCATTGGAGAGGGTGAGCTCCCAATGGACCAGGGTGGTGTAGAGTTCATACCAGTCCTCGATGGTCTGTGCCGCGTTAATCATCTGGGTGATGCGCATGAATTCCTGCTGGTAGTCGCCGGTCACTTTCTCGGTAATGAGGGCATCGCTATGCAGGTTTTTCTTGATGGACAAGAGTATCTGGTTGGGGTTGACGGGCTTGATCAGGTAGTCGGCGATCTCGCTGCCGATAGCCTGATTCATGATGTCTTCCTCCTCACTCTTGGTAATCATGATGACGGGAACGTTGGGTTGCAGCAGTTTGATGCGCTGCAGGGCTTCCAGCCCGCTGATGCCCGGCATGTTCTCGTCCAGAATGATCAGGTTGAAGATCTGGTTGCTCAGGCTGTCGATGGCATCACGGCCATTGGTGACGGTCTCCACCTCGTAGCCCTTGTTCTGGAGGAACAGGATGTGCGGCTTCAACAGGTCTATTTCATCGTCGGCCCAAAGGATTCTTTCTTTACTCATGTGGTTTGTCTCAACGTTATGTTGTGTTTGTTAGTTGTTTTGTCCTGTGTGGGTTAATCGGGCTTCTTGGGCTGATTGCCGGGTTGCTTGCCGGGTTGCTTACCGGGTTGCTTGCCGTCAGGATCCTCATTGCCCTGGTTACCCTTGTTTTTATCGTTGGCCTTGTTCTTGGCCTCCTGTTTGGCCTTGTCTTGAGCGGCTTTGCGTTCGTCGGCTTTATCCTTGGCTTGCTGCTTGCGCTCTTCGGCCTTTTCCTTACGTTCTTGGTCACGCTCCTTGGCCCGCTGTTTGCGTTCCTCTTCGCGTTGCTTGGCCTGCTCCTTGCGCTCTTTTTGTTTCTCCTTGCGCTGGCGCTCGCGTTCTTTGGCCTTTTCTTTGCGTTCTTTCTCACGCTCCTTGGCTTGCTGCTTGCGCTCTTTCATCTTGTCCTTGCGAGCCTGTTCTTTAGCCTTCTTGGCGTCTTTCTTGGCTTGCTCGACGGCCTTGTATGCGGCTTTGGCCGAATCTTCACGCCACTTGTAGCGGAAGTCGCGTTCTTTCTCTTTCTCCTTCTCGGCTTGCTCGATGGAGTCTTGCTCGGCGATTTCCTGGATGCGTGCCAACTTGCGCTGGTACTTCTGCTCCTTCTTGATGCTGTCATCAATCTGCTTCTGGCGCTTGCGCTCGGCCTTTTCGCGGGCCTTGGCTTCGCGTTCCAGTTGCTTGAGGTGCTCTTCCTCGGCGCGTTCCTGGGCTTTGAGCTCCTTATCGCTCAAGGTCGTACGAGTGGTTTCGGCTTGCGTTGAGCGGCTGCGGTAGTCGCTGGCCTTGATTTCCTTGCGCTCGGCTTCTTTCTTTGCCTTTTCCTCGGCCTCCAGTCGTGCCTTTTCTTCGGCCTCCAGACGTGCCTTTTCCTCGGCTTCCAAGCGTGCTTTCTCCTCGGCTTCTTCAAGAGCCTTGGCCTCGGCGTCAAGGCGTGCCTGCTTGGCAGCCTCACGTTCGAGTTGCTCGGTTTCGAGACGCTCCTGTTCGCGCTTGGCGGCAGCTTCTTTCTCGGCCTCTTCCATGGCTTTCTTCTCGGCCTCGTCGAGTTCCTTCTTCTCCAGGTCGCTGTGTTGCTTGTCGTTCTTCTCTTCCAGATAGTTGAAGTAGTCCTCAAAGGTGCGGCCCTCGTTCAGCAGCAGGTTGAAGTTATCCACGCTGATGATGACGTAGTGCACCTGACGGGGGATGGTTATCTGCTGGTCCTGCTCAAACAGGCTGCGGTAGTTGACGGCTTCCTTGAAGTTGTCCAACCCCTTGACCACGAGCAGACCCAGGGAACCGAAGTTCATCTGTTCGATGTCATAATCCTTGACGCGGAACGTGTTGAAGTTGTGCCTTGCCACCTCATACAGCAGCATGTTGCTGTTGATGCTGTCCATGGGATAGAGCAGGATGAACACCTGTGGCTTGTCGTTATCCTCGGCAAAGGGGGTAAATGCCTTCTCCAGTGCCTGGGGAGTGGTGTCGTTGCTCAATCGTGTGCTCCACAGCATGCCGCGCATGTTGCTGCCGCCGCCTTCCAGCCTGCGGCCCTGATTCAGCTGTTTGACAATCTCGGATGCCACGGGCGTGATGTCGGTTTGCGGGTAGCGCTGCAGCATGTCCTTGAGCGTCTCCTTGAACTGGTCATGGTTCTTCTCGGTGAGGTAGCTCAATGCGTCAATGAACATGAACTTGGGCATGATCTTTGACAGCGGGTATTTGCGCATCATCTCGGCATAAGCCTCGTGAACACCCGTGTGGTTGTTGGCCAGGTAGTTGGCATAGGCAGCCTCGTACATGCGCTCCTGATCATGGTTCATGTTCTTGAGGTTCTCCAGGTAGTTGGGATCCTGCATCGCCATGCCGTATTTCGACTCAGGGAAGTTGACGAGGATACTGTCGCGGTAAGGTTCGGCGTCAGCGTCCTGCCCGTTGCGCTTATACATCATGTACATGTTATAGAACACGTCCAGCCGGTAGGTGTTGTCGGGATATTGTTCCAACAGCTGGTTGAACTCATAGGCTGCGGCGTTATAGTCCTCCATCTTGTCCTTGAGGATGATACCCATGTTGTAAAGACCCTCTTGGATGATTTCGTGGGCGTTTTGGATGTCTTCCTCGGTCTTGGGAATCTGCTTGAGGTAATACTCTTCGAAGTGCGGGTCTTCGGCCCGCTTCAGAGCTTCGATATCCACCTTGACGGTGTCGCCGTTCTCGTTAACGACCATGCTGTCGGCCAGCGCTGTCAATGCGCTGTCGGCTTCCTCGTCATTGAACGAGAACGTAGTCTTGTTGTAGCGGCGCCAGTTGTCTTCCAGTTTGCGGCTGCCCCACAACTTCTGGAACTGGGTCTTACCGGCATTCTTGGTGGCTGTGTTGTAGAAGTACCATGAATTGTCGGTGTTCATGACATAGGTCGAGGGTGTGTTGTCCTTATCCTGAAGCTGGTTTCCCTTGGCGTTTTGTTCTGCCAGATAGGCCTCACGCTCGGCGGCTTCTTTCTCCTCTTTTTCTTTCTTCTTCAGGTCCTCGATGATCTTGGCGATGACGGCTTTCTGCTCCTCGGGCGTCATGGCGGCCAGTTCCAGCAGCGAGTCCTGCAGGGTCACGTTCTGGGAATAGACAGCGAGTTCGTCCAGCACGTCACTGCGCTTCTTGAGCAGCTTGTAGTTGGGGTAGTCCTCGTTGACCAGCGGGATGGCCTCGGCATAGCAGGGCTGTGCAAAGTCATACTGGCGCCTGGCGAAGTAGATACCGCCCAGGGTAAGTTGGCTGATGGCCTTATCCACACCGTTGCGGGTGCTTTTCTCAGCCGCCAGTCTATAGTTCTCGATGGCGTTCAGGGTGTCGTTGTGCGAGAGGTAAAGGTTACCGATGGCATAATACACCTGATCCAGGTAATCCTTGTTGCGGTCATAGCGGGTCATGCGCTTCAAGGCCTTGACCTCGCTGGCGATGTTAGCGCCCTCATAGACGGCGCTCTGTTTGATGCGCGCATTGAATTTGGTGCGATACGTCGAACTGCTGCTACTGCCGGCTTGCTTGTAGGCCAAGTAGGCATTGCGCTTGTCGCCGATGTCTTCATAGAGCTGGCCCAGCAGGAAGCTCATCCTCACCTTGTCGTTGCCCTTGAAACCCTTCACGGCCTTGGCCAGATAAGGGATTGCCTGTTCAGGTTCTTGCGCCTTGATATGGTAGTCGGCAAAGGCGGCATTGGCCAGAGCTCTGACTTTTTTGTTGGTGATTTCGTCTATGTGCACGTGGCTGAGCACGTTATCGGCCTCGGCAGGCCAGCCCATGGCACAGTAGCACAGTGCTTCGCGCACCTGGCACTCCTGTACCAAATCCTTCTTCCACGTGAAATGGCGGGCGATATAGCGGAAAGTGGCGGCGGCATCCAGGAAGTCACCCTTCATGTACTGGGACTTGGCCAGCAAGTACCAGGCGTTGTGCAGAAAGGGGTTGTACTCGTCGCGTGCGAGCCATTCCTGATATTTGGGGTCCTTGTTCTTGCCACTCTTGCGTTTGGGCTTCTTCTTGATGGAGTGCAGGGTGATGGCCTTTTCCATCTTCTCGATGGTGCGGTCAAAGCTGCCGCTGGGTTGCGGGGCTTTGGGATTGGAACGGGCCTCGGCAGGATGCATGAACAGGTGTTGGGAGTAGTCGTCCTCATAGGCATCCATCATGGCCTTCAACTGTTCGTCGTAGTTGGCCTTGCCGTGGTAATAAACGTTATATTTCGTGGTGAAGGAATGCCAAAAACGCGATCTTGCGGTATTGGTCTTGTTGCTGCAGGCAGCAAGGGTGACCAGTATCGCAATCAACATCAATGGTATGAATTGTCGTGTCCTGTTCAAATCGTCGTTCGTGAATATTTGTATCTAATAAACGAAGAATGCGCTGTTTTATTGTTTACGCTTCAGGTTTTAGGCTCTACATCGCCCCCGCCAACTCCCAACTCCTAACTCCTAACTTCTAACTTCAGCGGCCAGCTGAAGGAATTCCTCGTGAATAGCTGCAGGCATGGCCAGTCCGCGGTGTTTGATGCTCTGTCCCCAGCCCAGCAGGTCGGCAGGCTGCAGGGTGTAGAGCACATCGCGCCACTGTTCTTCCTCCTCAGGGCTGTAATCTCCCGCTTCCCGCCCCGCAAAAGCATCCAGTTCCTCGTCGTCATAGTAGGTGATTTCCTGTTTGCATTCTCCCATGAGGAGTTGCTCGCTGGGGCAGATGGAGCGGATGCCGCAAGACTCGTCAGCACAGCCGCTCGCTGGCTCCTCGTGGGAATCGTTATCATGGGTCCCCTCGGTGCCAGGGTCGTCATCGTGGCGGTAAAACAGCCTGTCGATGAGCCACACAATAGCGCCGCCCACCACCAGTATCGCCAACAATATTATCGCAGGTCTCATCGTCCTTCTCTCGTTAATTATGTCGCAAAGATACTAAATTTTTCTCACTCTCTCCACATAACCGTGTTGTTCAGTATACGGCGATGCCATCGCCGTATACTCCAGCAAATCCAGTGGTATATCCAGCGCATCCAGCCCCACGCTAGTTCAACGTGAGGCCTTCACGTTGACGCCTTCGTCGGCGAGGGCGAGGAGTTCACGGTCGCCGCGGCTGTCGCCGTAGGCCGTCAGGAAGTAGTCTTCACGGTGTGGCTCGGCTTGCAGCAGGCGGTCCACCTTCTCCTGTCCGAAGCAGTTTTTTGTCTTGAAGCGGCCCGTCAGGCGCCCGTCTTCATCGACCTCCACCTCGGTGGCCAGCACGGCGTTGACACCCAGGCTCTTGCACCAGGGCTCCACCCATTCAGGCAGGCTGGCCGAGACGACATAGACGGTGTCCCCGCGCTCGACGTGCTCGCGCAGCCGCTGGATGGTCGGCTCGTTGCGCATCATGTCGATCTCAGCCGAAAAATCTTCTCCCAGGGCCTTGAACCAGCTGTATTGCCACCCCTTGAAGAAGTGGGCGAAGATGCGCTCCTTGGCCTTCCAGTTGGGATAGAGATGCAGGAACATCAATATCAGCTGCGGGGTAAAGCGAAGGAAACCGGTGTAGTAGCTTACCGTTCCGCAGGCAAACTTGATGAAGGCGAGGAACGAGTCGCGCGTGGTCAACGTTCCGTCGAAGTCAAAGGCGGCGATATTTCTTTTCATGTCAGTAACCAATTTTTATTTGAGTCTCATTTTTTTCATCACAATCCGTTCGAGGGGGTAGGTAACGTAGCTAAGGCCTGCTGACAACACCAAAATCAGGCAGGCGTCTAGCGCGGCCCTCACGAGAGGTGCGGGAATGTCGGCATAGGTCTTTTGCCTCACCAGGTGCACTATGGCGAACACCACACTCTGGTACAGGTAGATGTTATATCCTCGTTCACTCCAGATGCTCAAGAAGCGGTTCCCCCTCAGGGTGATACGGTTCAACGCCAGCGCTACAAGGCATAACACCAAGACGTTATAGGCCACAAACAGCCAGTCGGGCGGGAATTTATGACCTTGCATGGGGCAGAAAGGCACGCCTGCGATAAATACCCCCATGAGAACGACGGCAAGGGCGATAGCGCCCGTCAATGCGGTTGTGGCAGGCTTGGCCTTCTTGTAGAAGAGGTAACCGGCCACCATGAAGATGTTATAGCACAGCACCTGCTTCACCAGGGCAAAGTCCTTGAAGAACAGTGTCGCGCAAAACAGCAGCGCGCAGGCCGTGATATAGATCCACTTTCCCGTCTTTTCCATCAGCTGGACCTGAAGCGGGAAGGTACAGCTCAGTATCAGATAGATGGGGATGAACCACAGGTGCCAGATGAACGGAAACTGAGGGATGTCATGGCACAGCAGGATGGAAGCAACGTCCTTGATGCCATATTGCGAGAGGTCCAGGGCAAAAAGATGGGATTGCCCCGTGGCTTTGAATGCGGTTGTGGCGATGATGCCCAGGCACAGCAGCACGGCGGCATAGATATAATAGGGGACAACGACGCGCTTGAACCGGTTGATGACGGTCTCCCACAGGCCTCGTCTGGAACGGCTCACCGACAATGAGGCTCCTGCCACAAAAAAGATGAGTGGCATCTCAACCAGCAGCAGCGACATGAACGGTTCGCTCCCGTCTCCCAGCCAGTACATGACGTGGATGACGCATGGGATGTAAAGCATCAAGAGCGCACGGTATATGTCGAGCTGTCCGTCTCTCATCGGTTCAAGCCACTAGAGGTAGATGATGAGTGCAAAGGAAACAATCCAGCAGATGACGCAACCCTGGATAAAACGGTCCTTGAGCAACACTCGCGTGGGGCTGCCGCTCTTCACGTCCACGATGGTGATCTGGAGGTATCGGATGATGCCCGCCAGCACAAACAGCGATGTGAGATAGACATAGGGGCTGTTGAAGCGCTCCACCACCCTGGGCGAGACGCTGTACATGATGTAGCACACCATTGTGATGCTGGCTATGATGCTGATGGCCAGATTCATGAAGGACAGATTGTATCGGCTCACGCTCTCGCGCATGGCGACACCGCTCTCCTCGAGGGTAACCACATCGTCGCGACGCTTGGCAAAAGCCAGGAACAGCGTCAGCAGGAAAGTCATGAGCACAATCCAGTGGGAAAGGAAAATGCCTGTTGCCATACCGCCAGCCAGCACACGCAACACAAACCCGATGGCGATGATGAACACATCGATGATGGCCAGTTGCTTGAGCTTGAGTGAGTAAGCGATGTTCAGGAGTACATAGAATCCCACAACCAGGTACAACCACCTCACGTCTTGTCCGCCTACGAGTGGAATCAGTGTCAGTAGCACGGCAGCGATAATCCAGCATGCCACCATAATGATATAGCCCGTCGTGGGGCTCACGGCACCGCTCGCAATGGGGCGATGGCGTTTTTCCTTGTGCAGACGGTCAGCCTCGGCATCGCGGATGTCGTTAAAGCAGTAGATGCTGCTTGCCGCAAAACTGAACGCCAGGAACATGAGCACACAGGGCCACAGATATTCCAGGTCAAACAGGTGGCGGTCAAAAAACAAGGGCAGGAAAACGAACAGGTTTTTGAGCCATTGTTGGGGACGGAGCAGTTGTAGTATGGCTGTCATGAGATGAATGATGCGAGTTGGTGGAACAGATCGGTAAAGAGATAGAAGAACTTCTGCTGGAACGTGTTGATGTGGTCCAGAGGAGCTTTATAGGTGGGAACCGGGGCCAGCATCACCAGCAGGATGTAGGTGTAGGGTGAGCGCAGCACGCGGTTGTCTGAAATGAACGTCTGGATTTTGCTGGATGCCGCCGTCAACGATGGCATGAACCTGACGGGCTCATCCTTGAACAAGTGATAGAAAAACATCGATGAAATGGCGCAATAGGGTAGGGTCCTGCCCCAGTCGCACGACAGGACAGTGAACATGGGCACCAGGGCAATGAGCTGCACCAGCACCACGTTGCTCATCAGCACATGGTTCATGGGCTTGGGCTTGTAAATGCCCATGTTGACGGTGTTGAGGCGGGTTGTCAGGTAATAGACCGCCAGCAGGTTGAGCAGGGCAAGCGGTACCCTCCATGCCGCTGGCGAGACATCGCCGATGAAAGCTGAGGTGAAATGCCCCACGAAAGTGGCTTTGACGTCCCACGTGAGCGCCACCATGGCAAAGCCCATCTTGGACGTGTCGTCCTGGTAGTTGCCGATGATGGGCAGCCATGAATCCCAGATGCTCTGTGCCACGTCTTCACCGCCCTTGAACAGGCAGGCGGCGGCCATCACGATCAGTATGGGCGAGAATTGAGCCAGGCAGCGCAAGATGCTCTTGCTGGCGCTCAGCCGGCTGTCGCGGCCCTGGCAATAGCTGTAGAGCATCAGTATCGGGAAGGTGTAGAAGAACGCCGCCTCGTGCATCAGCAGCTGGAAGGCCGACAGGGCATAGAATGCCGCCCATCGCGTCCAACTCCTGGGATGGGAAATCACTTGCTTGAAAATCAGGAAAATGGAGAACGTCAGCATGAGCGAGATGTAGTCCCGCCGCCCCCACAGGCTGAACAAGGTGTAACCTAGGCAGAAACCCGTCGGGATGATTAACAGCGCCCATCCTTCCTTCCTGAACAGGCGCAGGATGCCCCACAGCATCAGCGCCGATGCGATGATGCACACGCCCATGAGCGCCACCCTGACGTCAAAGGGGAACCACTGTTCCAGCGCCCAAAGCATCTGGCCCATGATGCCACGCCTGACGAAACCGCCCTCATAGTTGATGAGCCACTCGCTGATTTCCCATGACGCGTAATTCATGTTCAGGAATTCGCGGCGCACGATTGCGCTGAGGCTGTTCAGACAGGTGGCGAGAAAGAACAACAAGAATACGAACCATGAAAACAACAGTTCGCAGTTTGTCCAACGGTTTGTTTGGCGTATTCTTTTCATAGGGCCTGTCGATATTTTGACAAAATTACATTTATTAGTTGACAGGGAGGTTATCCATGAGGTTTTTAACAAATTTTCAAAGTTGAAAGACCAAGAGTCCCGTTAAAAAACATTAAATATTGTGAATAAGTGCGTGTATTCGTCTCTCTTTCCACATTAAATATTGCGTGAATGCGGGAAAATGAGTACTTTTGCGCCAGCATTCGTGAGAGGGGGCAATCGGGCTTCCTCGTTTTTATTATAATAAACTGAACCGATGATTGACAAAACGGCACTGGAACAAGTGATTAACAAGGCGCTGGAAGGCACCAAGATGTTTCTGGTCACCCTCAAGGTGAGCAAGGACAATATTATTGACGTGGCGCTTGACAGCGATGAGGACATCACCATCGATGACTGTATAGCGGTGAATGACGCCGTGCTCGACGCCTTTGACCGTGACGACGAGGACTATGAGCTCACCGTGGGTTCCTATGGCATTACCTCGCCCTTGCTGCTGCCGCGACAGTACCGCAAGAATGTGGGCTATGAAGTGGAAGTGCTCACGGGCGATGGACGCAAACTCAAGGGCGTCCTTGCCGATGCCGACGACGAGGGATTCGTGCTGACGACGACGGTGAAAAAGAAACTCGAAGGCAAGAAACGTCCCGAAATGGTCGAGGAGCAGGAGCGGTTCAGTTACAATGACATCAAATACACAAAAAATATCATCAAAGTCTAAATCATTATGGCTAAAAGAGAAGAAGCGGTAAACATGACCGCACAGTTTGCCGAGTTTAAGGAACTTAAGGACATCGACAAGACGACGCTCATCAGCGTGCTCGAGGAGTCCTTCCGCAGCGTGCTGTCCAAGATGTTCGGCAACGACGACAACTTTGACGTGATTGTCAACCCTGACAAGGGTGACTGTGAGATCTACCAGAACCTGGAAGTCGTTGAGGACGGCGAGGTGGAGAATCCCAACAAGCAGATTTCGTTGAGTGATGCTCAGGCCGATGACGACCCCGACTGTGAAGTGGGCGAAGAACACACCCGCAAGATTGACTTTGCCAAGTTTGGCAGGCGTGCGATTCTGAATTTGCGTCAAACCTTAGCCAGCAAGATTCTCGACTTGCAGAAGGATGCCATCTACAACAAGTTCAAGGCCCTTGAAGGACAGCTTGTTGCAGGTGAGGTTTATCAGGTATGGAAACGCGAGGTGCTCTTGCTCGATGATGACAAGAACGAGCTGCTGCTCCCCAAGGAGGAACAGATTCCCACCGACATCTATCGCAAGGGCGACGTGGTCCGCGCCGTCATCGAAAAGGTGGATAACACCAATAATAATCCCAAAATCATCGTGTCGCGCACGAGCCAGAATTTCCTGCGCCGCCTGTTTGAGCAGGAGGTGCCCGAGATTCACGATGGCCTCATCGTCATCCGCTCGGTTGCCCGCATTCCTGGCGAGCGTGCCAAGATTGCTGTCGAGAGCTATGACGACCGTATTGACCCCGTTGGCGCCTGCGTGGGCGTGAAGGGTGCACGCATCCACGGCATCGTGCGTGAGTTGCGCAACGAGAACATCGATGTCATCAACTACACCAGCAACCCGCAGCTGCTCATCCAGCGCGCATTGAGCCCTGCCAAGATCTCGTCGATCCGTCTGGACAACGAGAACAAGCATGCCGAGGTGTTCCTGCGTCCCGAGGAGGTTTCCCTGGCTATCGGTAAGGGTGGCCTTAACATCAAGCTGGCCAGCATCCTGACAGGTTACAGTATCGATGTTTATCGTGACGTGGAAACCGAGACCGAAGAGGATATCTATCTCGACGAGTTCAAGGACGAGGTGGACGAGTGGGTTATCGAGGCTCTCAAGAATGTGGGTCTTGCCACCGCCAAGTCGGTATTGCGCACACCGCGCGAGGAACTCATCGACAAGGCCGACCTGGAAGAGGATACGGTGGACAACCTGCTGGCTGTGCTGCGTGCCGAGTTTGAGGAATAATCACAACCTCCAACTGACTGTTTTCAATAACTGTTATAACATTCACTTCTCACTAAGATATTTAGATACAATAAAGCCGAAGCATATTGCTGAAAGCCAACAGAGATAAATGACATTATATGGCGATAAAGATAAGTAAAGTCATTAAAGATTTAAACGTGGGTAGGCAGACCATCGAGGAGTTCCTGCACAAGAAAGGCATCGAAATCGACGCTAGCATCAACGCGCGCATCGAGGAAAGTGTCTATGAGATGCTTGTCAAGGAATTCAAACCTGATATGGACCTGAAGTCCAAGTCAGACAAGATGGCCAATGAACGCCAGAAGGAAAAGGCCAAACTCAGCGCAGCCAAGGAGTCGCGCGAGATAAAAACCAAAGTGCCCGGGCAAAAGCCCACATTCTTGGGTAAGATTGACCTGGATGCTGCTGGCAGACCTGTCTCCACTACTGTAAAGCCCGTTGTTAAACCCGAAACTCCCGAGGAGGCTAAGGAAGAGAAAGCTGCTCCGGTAGCCGAGGTTCCCGCCGTGGAGAAGGCTCCCGAGGTGGAAGCCCCCGCACAGGAAACTGTTGAGGTACCTGCCGAGGCCCCCGCAAAGGCTGAACCCGCTCCCGAAGTCCCTGTTGAGGCTTCTGAGCCCGAGAAGGAACAGGTTCCCGAAGAGACTGGAGAAACTGCTCCCGCAGTCGAAGCGACCGAGGCCGTTGAAAAGGAGGAACCTGAGGTGTACAAGCCAGTGACACAGTCTGTTAGTGGCCCGCAGCTCAAAGTCGTGGGCAAGGTGGATCTGACCACTCTCAACCAGCAGACCCGTCCCCGCAAGAAGACCAAAGAGGAGAAACGCAACGAGCGCATCGCTAAGGCTCAGGCCGAAGGTGCAGGCAAGAAAAAACGCAAACGCATCGGCAAAGAGAAAATCGACATCGAGACCGCTGGAAACCAACCCTCGGCACCCGCAGGCAAGAACCGTGGCGGAAAGGATGAGGGCAAGCGCGGCAAGGACAAGAAGGGCAACCGCAAGCCCCTGCGTCCCGAAGTCAGCGAGGAGGATGTTCAGCGTCAGATGAAGGAGACGCTCGCACGTCTCACCGCCAAGACGAGCAAGAAGGCTGCCGCACGTCGTCGTGAACGCCGTGAGGAGCACCGTGAGGAGGTGCGTGAAGAGGCCGCTCTGGCAGCAGCACAGAGCAAGATTTTGAAGCTCACCGAATTTGTGACCGCCAATGACTTGGCTATCATGATGAACGTGCCCATCAACAAGGTTATCGCCACTTGTATGAATTTGGGCGTGATGGTGAGCATCAATCAGCGCCTGGATGCCGAAACGATCAATATCGTTGCCGACGAGTTCGGCTTCAAGACCGAATACACCAGCGCCGAGGTTGTCGAGGCCATCAGTGAAGAGGAGGATGATCCCGCCGATCTGGTACAGCGTCCGCCTGTCGTTACTGTCATGGGCCATGTTGACCATGGTAAGACCTCGTTGCTGGACTACATCCGCAACTCTAACGTGATTGCCGGTGAGGCTGGTGGTATCACACAGCACATCGGTGCTTATAACGTGAAACTGCCCAACGGCCGCCGCATCACCTTCCTGGATACCCCTGGTCACGAGGCGTTCACCGCTATGCGTGCCCGTGGTGCCAAGGTCACCGATATCGTTATCGTTATCGTCGCTGCCGACGACAGCGTCATGCCGCAGACCGTCGAGGCGTTGAACCACGCTTCGGCTGCCGGCGTGCCCATCATCTTCGCCATCAACAAGATTGATAAGCCGGGTGCCAACCCCGAGAAGATCAAGGAAGAGCTGGCCAACATGAACTACCTGGTCGAGGACTGGGGAGGCAAGTACCAGAGTCAGGATATCTCGGCCAAGAAGGGCATCGGTGTGGAAGAACTGATGGAGAAGGTGCTGCTCGAGGCCGATATGCTCGACCTGAAGGCCAACCCCAACCGCAAGGCTACGGGTTCCATCATCGAGTCCTCACTCGACAAGGGCCGTGGTTACATCGCCACCGTCCTCGTCGATAACGGCACCCTGCATGTGGGTGACATCGTGCTGGCTGGTACCCATTACGGTAAAGTCAAGGCGATGTTCAACGAGCGCAACGTGCGCATCACCGAGAGCGGCCCCTCGACTCCGGCTCTGATCCTGGGTCTGGACGGCGCTCCCACCGCTGGTGACAAGTTCAACGTCATGGACACCGACCAGGAGGCCCGTCAGATTGCCAACAAGCGCGAGCAGCTGCAGCGTGAGCTCAGCCGCCGCACCCAGACGCGTGTCAGCCTGGAGGACATCGGCCGCCGCCGTGCCCTGGGTGAGTTCCACGAGCTTAACATCATCGTCAAGGGTGATGTGGACGGTTCTATCGAGGCCTTGAGCGACTCGCTCATCAAGCTCTCTACCCCCGAGGTTCAGGTGAACGTCATCCACAAGGCTGTGGGTGCCATCACCGAGAGCGATGTTACCCTGGCTGCCGCCAGCGATGCCTATATCGTCGGCTTCCAGGTACGTCCCGCAGCAGCCGCCAAGCGTGCCGCCGAGCAGGAAGGTGTGGATATCCGTCTGTATTCCATCATCTATGATGCCATCGAGGAGGTCAAGAGCGCTATGGAAGGCATGTTGCAGCCCGACATCAAGGAAGAGGTTACCGGCAGCGCCGAGGTGCGTCAGGTTTACCACATCAGCAAGGTGGGTACCATTGCCGGTGCCATGGTCATCGAGGGCAAGATCAAGCGCGGCAGCAAGGTGCGCGTGATTCGCGACGGTATCGTTATCCACACGGGCGAGTTGGCTTCGCTCAAGCGCTTCAAGGACGATGCCAAGGAGGTCACCAGCGGCTATGACTGCGGTTTGAGCCTCAAGTCCTACAACGACCTGCAGGAGATGGACATCATCGAGGCCTTTGAGGAAATCGAGGTCCACAAGTCCTTGTAACATGAACTATTACCTGAATATCATCGAGGCCTTTGAGGAAATCGAGGTCCACAAGTCCTTGTAACATGAACTATTACCTGAATATAGGTAGCAATATGGGCGACCGGCGCGATAATCTCTATCGCGCCGTCGTTGCTTTGGCGGCCGGCACTAGTGGCTGTTCCGTTTCATCAATCGTTGAGAGCGAGCCTTGGGGATTTGAGAGCGAGAACGGTTTCTTGAATGTCGGAGTATGCCTGTGCAGCAACATGTCCCCGCATCAGATGCTTGACCGCATCCACGAGATAGAGCGCCGCCTGGGCAGCGCCGCCCATCGCGATGACGAGGGCAATTACATTGACCGTCTGGTCGATATCGATATTGTGGCTGTGGATGATAGGGTCATCGACACCCCCGACCTGCAGGTGCCTCATCCGCACCTGCCCGAGCGCGATTTCTTCCTTCGCCCCATGATGGAACTGGCCCCGGATTGGGTCCATCCCGTCACAGGCCTCACCGCCGCCCAAATGCTAGATAAACTTTAGTCCCCACTCCCCAATACTTACTCTTTAACCCTTAACCTTTAACCTTTAACCTTTAAACTATAACCTTTAACCTTTATCCTTTAAACATTAACCTTTATCCTTTATCCTTTAACCTTTAACCTTTAACCTATAACCTATAAACTATAAACTACCTCACTTGCCGTAGCCATTGGCTTTGCGGTAGTGGTTGGGTGACAGGCCCAGGTGTTTTTTCACATACTTCCCAAAGAATGACAGGTTGTCAAATCCCATTTCACCTGCCACTTCCTTGATGCTCATGTCACTGTAGAGCAGCAGTTGTTTAATGCGGCTGATGACAGCGGTGGCAATGAGTTCGCTAGTGGTGAAATCGCTGTGTTTGCGGCACACGCTGGTTAAATACTTCGGCGAGACGCACAGTTCGTCGGCATAGGACTTCACGCTGCGGTTCACATTGGTGTTGTCGGCAAGCAAGAGCATGAAACGGCGGAAGATGCGGTCTCCCTGGCGCAACATTTCGTCACCGCTATCCTGGTTCAGATGGAGGTTGATGTTGGACAGCAGGTCATAGGCAAAGCAGCGAATGATGTCCCTCACCGTCTCACGGCCATAGTTCATTTCCTGATGATCCATTTTAAAAACCAGCAGATCATAGTATTTCATCATCAGGTCCACCTCGTTCTGTTCCAGTTTGATGACGGGGTTGGCCATGATGTGCATGATGGATTGCAGCAGGCTCTTGTTGAAAAAGGCAAAGCCGATGTCGGTGCTCATGGCGCAGATGATGCAGCTGAAGTTCTCGGTATGCTTGATATTGTTAATCACCACCTTGCGGTCAACAAACAGAGAGCAGTTCTTTTCCAGCTGGTAGGTGACATTGTTCATATCCACCGTCAGGCGACCCTCGGTAACCATGACATAGGCGATGAAATTGACCTTGAACTGCTTCATCAGTCCAGGGATGGACGTGATGTTGTCGGCAAAATAGATTTCGCCATCATTGTACTTGAGGTTATGATAAACCTGTGGCACATCGTACAGATTCAGCTGTGTGATTTGGTTTGGGTTCATAGGTTGGGACTTTTTGTTTGAGTCCGCTAAGATATTATTTTTTTGGATTTGTAGCAAATATTACTAGTAAATTTCGTCGATGCTGTCTCCTATTTTTAGCAGGGTTTTAGATAAAAATATGGCAACAAATTGATATTCAATTTGTTGCCATTGCTTGAGTCGGGGTGAGAAGACTCGAACTTCCGGCCTCCACGTCCCGAACGTGGCGCGCTAACCAACTGTGCTACACCCCGAATCTCGTTTTAGCGGTGCAAAGATACTGCTATTTTTCTTAACTGAGCAATATTTCACCAATTTTTATTTAATGGGCGTCAAGCCAGTTGCTGGCTGCACCGTGGCTGGCCGTGAGGCGCACCTGGCCCTTATAGACACCCTCCATCTCCTCGATGACGATGCGCTGGACCGCTTCGAGTTCGCTGGGAATGACGTCAAAGTTGAGTTCGTCGTGCACCTGGAGTATCATGCGCGACTTGATGCCTTCGGCCTGGAATCTCTTGTAGATGCGCACCATGGCCAACTTGATGACATCGGCAGCGGTACCTTGGATGGGCGCATTGATGGCGTTGCGCTCACTGAAGGCCCTCACCACGGCATTCCTGGAGTTGATGTCGGGTAACATGCGCCGGCGGCCGTAGAGCGTGGTGACATAGCCCTTCTCGCGAGCCTGAGCGATACTGCGGTCGATGTAGTCCCTCACCTGCGGGAATGTCGTGTAGTAGCCGTCGATAAGCATCTTGGCCTCATCGCGGGGGATATTCAGGCGTTGGGCCAAACCAAAGGCGCTGATGCCGTACAGGATGCCGAAGTTGGCCGTCTTGGCCTTGCGGCGTTCGTCACCGGTAACCTGTTCCAGCGGCTTGTGGTAGATGCGGGCGGCGGTGATGGCGTGGATGTCATGATCATGGGCAAAGGCATCGAGCATCGTCTTGTCGTGGCTTAGGTCGGCCACCAGCCGCAGTTCAATCTGCGAGTAGTCGGCACTGAAGAACACATTACCCTCGGCGGGAATGAACGCGCGGCGGATTTCTTTGCCGTCATCGGTGCGAACAGGGATATTCTGCAGGTTGGGATTGGTCGAGGACAGGCGCCCCGTGGCGGTCACGGTCTGGTTGTAGGTCGTGTGGATGCGGCCGGTCTGCGGGTTGATGAGGGCGGGCAAGGCGTTGACATAGGTGGACAGCAGCTTGCGGATGCCCCTCAGCTCCAGTATCTTGTCAATCAGCGGATGGCGGTCTCGCAGTTTGAGCAGGATATCCTCGGTGGTACTGTATTGCCCGGTTTTGGTCTTTTTGGCCTTGGGATCGATCTTCAAGTGGTCAAACAACACTTCTCCCACCTGGGCGGGCGACGCGGTATTAAAGGGCACGCCGGCCAGCTGGTGGCACTCGGTCTCCAGGCGGTTCATCTGTTGGGTCAAGTTCACCGAGTATTCGTTCAGGGCTTTCACGTCGATGCGGGCTCCGGCCAGTTCCATGTCAGCAAGCACGGGAATGAGAGGCAGCTCGATGTCGGTCAGCAGTTTGTAGAGTCCCTGTTCTTGAAGCGCCTTATCGAGGGCATCGGGCAGTTGCCATGTCAGGTCGGCAGCTTCACAAGCCCAGCGGGTGATGGCTTCAGGAGCCAGCTGTGAGGGTTTGAGTTGGTTGCGGCCTTTAGGCCCTAACAGGCTCTCGGGCGTGATGGCGGTGTATTGCAGCAGTTCGTATGCCAGCTCGGCTGTCGAGTGGCCGCGTTCGGGCTGCAGCAGGTAGTGGGCCACAGCGGTGTCGTAATAGGGTGCTGTGAACTGGATGCCATGACGGGATAGAGCGACCATCGTGCGCTTGACATCGCTGCTCACGATAGTGGCCTTGCCGCTGAATAGCGGTTCCATGGCACGCAGCATGTCTTGCTTGCCGTCGCACTTGATGAATGCCGCCTCATGAGGCTTGCAGCACACGGCGATGCCCATGATCTTGAGTTGCATGGCATTCTCGCCGGTTCCCAGCAGACTGATGGCGACGCGCGGCTGCTCCTGTATTTCACTCACCAGTGCAGCCGTCTCGATGGGGGTGGTGACGAGACGGTAGCTATGGGATACATCAGCCAGTGACTGATAGGTTGGTGCATTGACTTGAACAGCGGGTTCTTCAAGGTCAAACAATGACATCTGCTGGCCATGCTGGGCGAGTGGGGTCGATTGGACTGCCTGGACGGGTTGTGCGGGCTGGGAGGGCTGGACAGCCGGGGTGTCAAGTCCCACGTTAGCCTCGCCGCCGTTGATAAGCCGCTGGGTGAGTGTGCGGAATTCCAATTCGTTGAAGACCTCACGCAGGGCATTCAAGTCAACGGGTTCGCGGCTCAGTTTATCGGCTTCTAGCGTGATGGGTACATCGGTGATGATGGTGGCCAGCCACTTGGACATGCGAATCTGTTCGGCGTTCTCGATGATTTTCTTCTGCAACGCTCCCTTGAGTTCATCGGTGTGTTCCAGCAGGTTCTCGATAGAGCCGAACTGCTGAATCAGCTTTTCGGCATTCTTGGGACCAACGCCCGGGCAACCGGGAATGTTGTCGGCGGAGTCGCCCATCAGTCCCAGGATGTCGATAAGTTGTTTGGGTTCTTGGATGCCGTACTTGGCCTTGACTTCATCCACACCCAGTATCTCTTTCTTGAGCGGGTCAAAGACTTTGATGTTGGGCGTCACCAGTTGACCGAAGTCCTTATCGCCCGTCACCATATAGGTGAAGAAACCTTGCTGCTCGGCTTGATGTGACAGGGTGCCGATGACGTCGTCGGCCTCAAAGCCCTCGACCTCAAACACGGGAATGCGGTAGGCTTTCAGGATACGTTTGATGAATGGGACAGCAACGAGGATACCCTCTGGTGTCTTCTCTCGGTTGGCCTTGTAGGGCTCGTAGCTTTCATGCCTGAACGTCTTGCCGCCAGGCGGGTCGAAGCACACGGCGATGTGCGAGGGCTGCTCACGCTTGAGCAGGTCTTGCAGGGTGTTGACAAAGCCGAATACAGCCGACGTGTCGATGCCTGTCGAAGTGACGCGTGGACTTCGGATCATAGCATAAAATGCCCTGAAAATCAGCGCATAGGCATCGAGAAGTAAGAGTTTTTTGGTCGTTTCCATCTTGTTGCAGTCAGTTTACAGGGCATAAAGATAGTTATTTTTTCTTTTCATTTTCCAGTTTCGGACGATTATCTGAAGCCTAAAGTCCTCAGTCTTTTCGCGTGAATTTGATTACTAAAAGGGTAATCACAAAATTAACTCTCAAAAATGGTGATGTAATCGGGAATTATTGCTACCTTTGCACTCTAATGGCAATTACGTTGACATATCTGCAGGAACAGTTGAGGCCTCATCTCGATGCCCTCAACGATATCATTGTCACTACACTGACCAGTAACAGCGAGTTGACCAACAGCATAGTGATGAGCTACCTCAAGAACAAAGGCAAGCTCTTGAGACCCATTGTCACGCTCTTGAGCGCTCAATTCTTTGGTGGTATCAACGACAAGGCCTTGCAGGGTGCCGCAGCTCTCGAGATGTTGCATAATGCTTCGCTCATTCACGACGATGTCATCGATGAGGCACGTGAGCGCCGTGGCTCTCCCACGATCAACAGCGTGTGGAGCAACCATGTGGCCGTGCTCGTGGGCGATTTCTTTGTGACAGGAGCCCTGCGCTGCGGTGTCGCTACAGGCGACGGGCGCATCCTTAGCGCGCTGGCCGACATGGGCCGTGACCTCTCTTTGGGCGAAATCGACCAGGTGGACATCGCCCGCAACCACAACATCGATGAGGACACTTATATGGAAATCATACGTGCCAAGACGGCCTCGCTATTTGAGTGTTGCGCGGCTGTGGGAGGTTATGCCAACGACGCTCCTCAGACGACCATCGATGAGTTGCGCCGTTACGCGCGCCTGCTGGGCATCTGTTTCCAGATCAAGGACGACACCTTTGATTACTTTAACGACCCCATCATCGGCAAGCCCACAGGAAATGACTTGCGCGAGGGAAAGGTGACGCTTCCGCTCATTTATGCCCTGCGCCGTGAGGACATGCCCGAGCATGACGAGATGCTTGCACTCATCAACAAGGAAAAGCTGGATGGTGAGGATATCGACCGGCTGGTGGACTTTGCCAAGCGTGCCGGAGGCATCGAGTATGCCTACGAGACGATGCGTCGCCTGCGCGACGAGGCCAGTGCCATTCTTTCTCCCTATCAGCCTGACGAGACAGTGGACCGTTTCCGCGACATCTTTGACTATGTCATCGAGAGGAAACTCTAGGTTTTAGGCTCTAGGTTTTAGGCTCTAGGTTTTAGGTGTTAGGCTCTAGGTGTTAGGTGCTTGGTGCGGATGCCAATTAGGAACTAACAACTAAAAACTAACAACTTACAACTATGTTGCAGCAGTATTTGATAGCAGGACGTATCGAGGCCGGTTGTGACGAGGCGGGCCGCGGATGCCTTGCTGGGCCTGTGACGGCTGCTGCCGTTATTCTGCCGCCCGATTTCAACAATGACTTGATCAATGACAGCAAACAGTTGACCGAGCGTCAGCGCGAGCAGTTGCGCCCCGTCATCGAGCGCGAGGCGCTGGCATGGGCTGTGGCGATGGTTCCGCCCGAGGAGATTGACCGCATCAATATCCTGCGGGCATCCATCACGGCCATGCATCGTGCGCTGGACCAATTGGCAGTGCGTCCCGAGGGCATCCTTGTGGATGGCAACCGTTTCTTCCCATACCATGACATTCCCCACACGACCATCATCAAGGGCGACGGCAAGATGTTGAGCATTGCTGCCGCCTCGATTCTGGCCAAGACTCACCGTGACGAATACATGCGCCGGCTCGATAAGGAATATCCGCAATACGGCTGGGCCCGCAATAAGGGATATCCCACGCCCGATCATCGTGCCGCCATTGCCCAATTTGGCGTGACACCCCATCACCGTCACACTTTCCAGCTCTTGCCTCAACCCACACTGTTTGATCTTTAATAAGAGAACTCAAAGGCCTGAGACATCCTAAGTTCCAAGGAAGGCATAGACTTCTAAGCCTCAAGGCATACAAAAACAGGACCCCGTTTGGGGCCCTGTTTTTATACACTGTTCTAAACAATGATTATTGATCAATCATTCCAGTTGTTAGTCAGCAGGTAGTCAACGAGAGTGGTGACATCAGCAATGTTCACAGCCTCGTCTTGATTGGTATTTGCATTGTTCAGGTCGATACCTTCGGCGTTCTGAGTCAACAGGTAGTCGATCAAGGTGGTAACGTCAGCGATGTTCACAGCCTGATCCATGTTAACGTCGCCACGCATGCCAGCGACAGTGTTCTCGGTCATCTCAACGATGTAGAGCTGGGGATTGCCGTAGTAAATGGTAGCGATACCGATCACGTCATAAGTCTTACCCTCCTGAACCTCGGGAATCTCAACATTGAAGGAGTTGAAGATTACCAGGCTGTCGGCAGCGTTGTAGAAGCGCTTAGCATTGTCAGCATCGGGGAGCAGGGTGAGACCCTTCAGGATCACGTACTCGTTCACGTTAGCGTTGGTAATGGTCTCGCGCTCGTAGGGAGCAGCGTCACGTGTGTTGTCACCGTCGGCCTCAACGTCTTCAGGGTTGGTAAACTCAGGAACATTGTTGTAGATAGCGTAGGTTGCGCTCCAGCCGTCGGTCAGAACCTGGCCATTCTCGAAGGTAGCATCCAGGTCACCATAGATCATACCGCTGGTGCCTTCGGTGTCGCGGATCCACAGGCGGTTACCCTTCTGATAGGTAACAACCATCTCGTCAAACATAGTGAAGGTAGCATTCTCGGGCAGAGCATAAGCCTCGGCAATGCTGTTCACGTTGTGCTCCTCAGGAACATAACCCTCGATGCTGAGGATGTAGAGCTGCAGGTTCTCGTTGTACTTGCCAACAGCACCCTCGACGGTATAGTTACCCTCGGTGGTGGGAACCTCAACACTGAACTGGTTATACATGACCATGGTGGTGCCATCCTCAAAGTTGGCGGTAACGTTCTTGCCGCTAACGGTGAAGCTGGTCACGTTCTTAACCAATACATAGGCGTTGATCATATCCTCGCTCAGAGCGGTGATCTCCTGTGCAGCAGCGAGAGCAGTGTTGGTAACACCGCTGGCGCTCAGGTTAGCAGCATTGGTGTACTCGGTCAGGCCCCTGAAGGTGGTCTTCTTAGCAGTCCAGTTCTGGCTCAGAACCTGACCGTTGGTGAACTCACCGTCGATGGTGCCGTAGATCAAGCCGTAGCCAGTTGCGTCGCGCAGCCACAGGTACTGACCCTCTTGTGCGGTAACAACGGCATCGCCCTTGAACTCGAATTCGGTGTTGTCGTCCAAAGCGTTAACCTGTGCCAGGGTGGTGATGTCCTCGGCGGGCTCATTCTTGGTGTAAGTAGCGCTAACTACAGAGCTCTCGTTCTCGCCCTTAACGGCCTTGGCCTGGAGGGTAGTGGTCTCAGTGAAGGTCAGAGGCTCGGTGTAAGCCGTCCAGGTCTCACCATCGGTGTTGTACATCACGGTAGCGCCCTCGGCGTTGTTGGTGATCTCGACGGTGATGCTCTCGTCAAAGTTCTGTGAAGCGGGAATGCTGGGAGCAGCAACGAAGTCGCTGGGCAGCTCGCCATCAACATAAACACGGATCTCGGTGCAACGAACCTGGTTGGAGCTAGCTGTGAAGGTCACGTTAGTGGCGCTACCGGTCCATGTACCCTTATTGCCTTCATAAGAATAGTCACCATTGTTGTCATTAACGGTAAAGCAGCCAGGACCATACTGTGCTGTGCCGTTTGCAGTGCAGTCAAACTCGATGCGGATGATGTTACCAGCGGTCGAAGTGAAGGCAATGGTCTGGCTCTTGTAGATGCGGTAGTGACCATTGATCATACCATTGGAAACGGTGAAAGAAGCACCAACACGGCTGACTGTGTACTCCTGAGCAGTGGTGATGGGCTCATCGTCTTCATAGTTGAAGACGATGCAAGTACCGGTAACGGGAGTGTTCTTGGTGTACTTGGCACTAACGACTTCGCTCTCGATTTCACCCTTGACAGCCTTGGCATAAACCGTGGTGGTCTCGGTGATGGTGAAGGGAGCGGTGTAGGTCTGCCAAGCCAGTCCGTCGGTGCTGTACATAGCGGTTGCACCCTCGGCAATGTCGGTGATCTCTACCACGAAGCTGTCGTCAAAGTTCTGAGCGGCAGGCAGAGTGGGAGCGGCTACGGTCTCAACGACCTCGCCACCAATGGTCACGTCAATTTGAGTGGCACGAACCTGCTTGTTAGCGGTGAAGGTTACGGATTCAGCATTGCCATTCCAAACACCGGTCGAGGTGTTGAAACCATCGAGAGCATAGAAGTTGCTGGCGGGGTTACCGCTAGTGCAAGTGAATGCAATCTCGGTGATGTTGCCAACAGTCGATGAGATGGTCAGCGTAGAACCAGCATAGACACGATAGGCAGCATTAATAGTACCATTGCTGAAAGACAGCGTAACACCATCCTTGGTGACGGTGAATTCGCCAGCAGCAGTCCAATCTCCCGTGTCTTCATTGTAATCAAAGGTCACGGTCGTCTGAGCCCAAGCCGACATGGTCAGCAGGGCAAGCGTGAGGAGAGAAAATAATTTCTTCATAAATGATTGAAATTAATTAGAGTTAATGAAATATGTTAATAAACAAAAATGTTCATTATGAGTGCTTTAGCAAAGCGAGGTCCATTTCATGCCGCAAAGGTACTGACATTTGGCGAGATGTGCAATACTTTGTCGGGAATTTTCAGTTTTCATGTGAATGATAATAGAATCCCAAAAAGAAAGAGGCAACCCGGTGACGGGTGCCTCTCCCTATATTAATTAGGTGTCGTGATGGTTAGCGTACGACCTTGGCGGTCTTGGTGCTGCCGTCACTGTAAGTGATCACAACGATGTTCATGCCATCGAAGGGCTTGTCGCTCTGCAGACCCTGTGCATTGTAATAGGTCCTGGATGACTCAACAGCTGCGTTGATCTCGTTAACGCTGGTGGAGATATTGGTCCAGGGCACAATCTGCTCGACAACAAAGTACTTGGGAGCGTCAGCATCTGCCTTAGCGCCATCAGCAGCCTTGTAGTAGTAGCGTACCACGAAGGTGATGTCGGCACTGTTGGTGGCACCAAATGCCAGAGCGTTACTGGTCTCGCTGCCCAGAGTCAGGTCTGTCATATCAGTGAGCTTGTCCACGATGAGCAGGTCAGCGGGACGGGGCGACCACCAGTCGTTAGCCCTGTGGCCGTTCTCTACAATGACAGAGTTGCGGATCTGATCGCAGAGTCTCCAAACGCGAACCATGTAAGGCTCATACTCAATGCTGGCATAGGTGGGCAGTTCGGCAGCAACTGTAATAACAGGATTGTAGATGCTGCAGACCTCGCCATTCTCGTCCTTCCAGTTCGAGTACTGGTTGTCGCTGCGGGTACCGGTAATGGTTACGTTCAGGTCGGCAACGCCAGTCTTCATGATCTCGCTACCATAGCTGTTCACATCGTCAATGTGCTGAGGAGGATTGTTCTTCACGCGGTCTTCACCGAAGGTCCAGATCACGGTCTGATAGGTCATGTAGTCACCAGCCTCACCGGTAACAATCAGGGGATCCTTGAAGGCGTTAGGACCAGCGTTGATGATCATGCCAGCCTGACCCAGTGCATCGGACATCTCCATGAAGGTGCCGTCGCTGCGCAGCTGCATCATGGAAATCTCCTGGTTGGGCAGGTCATTGTCACCACGTTCTACAGTATAGTAGTCGATTGCGGGATTAGCCAGCAGGTTCACATCGATTGCACCGTTCTTCACGCCAGGAATGAGGTTGCGCTCTTCGGCGTCGTTCATCACTTCTTCCTCGGTGTAGTAGCCACCAAGCTTAGCATTGGTCTTATAGACGGGAACCTCGACAGTGTTGGTGCTCTTCTCTGAATCAGCGTTGTTGAGCATCAATACATAGCCGTAACGCGCGGGATGGTCGTTCAATGCTGTGCTGGCGTTGAACTGGTCAACGAATAACACAGCATCCATGTTGATGATGCCATTATTATCTACGGTGAGGTCACCGTTGGTAGTGATTTGCACATCGTATCCAGCCCTGGGTGCCTGGTTGGTATAGCTGATGTTATAGCGCAAACCATTGTAGTTGTTGGTCAATGTCAAGGTGGCAACGGGGATCATCACGTTGGGGGTGGCTGCGTCAAAGCGGTAGAGCGTGAAACTGTTCTCACCGGCGCTGACACGCGCGGGAGTCAAACCGTTGACAGCGTCAGCATTGTGAACGTTGATGAAGTTGCGGTAATAGTTCAGCTCCTCGTTCTTGACATAGTCGCTCTCATAGTGGTTGAGGCCCAAGCTCAGGAAGTCATTCCAGCCGGGGATAATGATGTCAACCTGATTAGACCATGCCACAAACATGTCATGCTCGCCATCGTTGGGCTGGCCATAGACGATGTAGCTCAAGGTGTAGCTGTGCTCATCCTGAGGCACGGAATAGGTGTAGCTGTTGTCGGTGGTGGTGATGATCTCCTGGCGCACCTCGTTGCCCTCCTCATCGGTGAGAACAAGGTAGAGGATGTAATCTTGGCCCACGGTACCGCCCGACATCTCATCGAGTGACGACTCCCACGTGAGGACCACGTCATAGGTCTTCTCCTCGGCTGCAGGTACAGCTTCACCCTTGAGTTCGATGGTGTAGATACCTACCTTGGGTGAATAGTTGAGATTGTAATCGCCAAAGTTGGCGGTCAGATACTGTGCACTGCGGAACGGATTGCCATTAACGGTCTTGTAGGGGTTGAGGGTGCGACCATCAACTTTGTATCCATTATAGGTGGTTTCCCAATACTTCAAGCGATAGTCGGGAATGAAGATGTTCAGACCCGTCAGTGAGCGGACCTGATGCACGTGCTTACCGTACATCGAGAAGTAGTGCTCCACTTCGATAACCGAGGCACAGTCGTGCTGAACGCGATAAAGCTCACCATCCATCATCTTGGCATAGAAGTTTTCAGTTTCGCTATCCGGATTACCATCCGTGGGGCTGAACTGCTCAAACATCTGCTTGAAGGGCACGCGCTCACCGCAAATGACATTGTGATCTTCCTCATAGTCAATAACCTCAGGATCCTTTTCACGGGCCTGGCCCTTACCGAGCATGAAGAAACGGTCATACTCACCGCTGATGTTGAATGCGGTACCCGCATTTTCACCTTCACCAATGCGCAGACCGTCGGTCAGCAGCTGAACAGCGGTCACGTTGTCGCTGATGTACTTCACCAGTTCGCTGGTCGTGGTATAGAAGTTGGAGTCGTAAGTCCTCCCATACTGACGAGTGTCGCCACCATACAGGTTCAGGTTATCATTTACAGAGACCATCAGCAGGGTGTAACCGTCCTCATAGGGCTTGATCACGTCATCAGCGCTGATGTTCCAGCCGCCACCCACGGCGCCGTAGTAAACCTCGCGCTCGCGTGTTGTACCGTCAGCTTTGTAGGCGCTGTAATGGGGACCCGGGATGTTGGGGTCGCAGTACACTTTCTTCAACAGGGCAATAATCTGGTAAGGATTGGTTGCCTCGTCAGTGATGGCATTCTCATGAGTAACACCACTGGCGTCGGTCCACTGATAAGTGATGGCATCATAATATGCCTTGGGGTGAACCGCAGTCTGAGCCTGGGTGCTCATGAACCCAAGCGTCATCAACAAGGCTGCGAAAAGCCTCAATAAGTTTTTAGTCATCATGATAAAATACGATTAAAAGTTAATAAAAAATGTATTCTCAGTTTTTTCTTAAGTTTACTACAAATATTTCATATCCAGACTCTTCCATTCCAATAGGCCACAAATCTCTCCTATCATCATCAAGATAAAGCTGACAAGATAATATCTTTCCTGTTGACTAAAGTGTGCTAAGATGGAATGCTATTCAATATTGGTAATATACTTAATGCCGCAAAGATATATATTTTGATTCAAATTACCAAAAAATGGTAGCAAAAAATATGAAAAAAATTAAAAAAAGTAACACTCTTTTACATGCAGCAAATAACCTCTAGCCTTTATCTGCCTGTTCCACAAAGGAATGGAACCGAGACTAAAGGCTAAAGGTCAGAGGATGTGATGTCGATAAAACGGTATTTAGCGAACGATTTTAGTCGTCACGATTGTGCCGTTGCTATAGCGGGTCACAACGATGTTCAGTCCGTCAAAGGGTTGGCTGGACTGAATGCCCATGGTGTTGACGTATTCCACGTCTATTACCTGCAGGTTGCCGGTGAGTTCGGCCACCGCGGTGGGAATGCCTTCTCCACTGCCCGAACCCTGGCCGAAGCCATAACCGCCACCACCTGCACGCAACGACTGGCTGTTGCCCTCATTGCCGCGCTGATAATAAGCACGCACGACAATCATGACGTTGGCATTTTCACAGGGAGCGCCAAAAGCGTTTTGCAGTCTCACGGGCGAAGCGTGGGCATCCCAGTCCTCGCCAATGATGAAGTTGACGCCTGGCATCCCCTCAACTACCGGCAATTCACCCAACAGATAGGGCATCTCGAGCACGGTGGTACCCTTGATGGCGCCATCGATACGGTCAAAATTGTAGTAGGTGACCTCATCGTCGGCAACAAGCCATGCACGCAACAAGTAGGGCTTGTGGGTGATGAAGTCGAGTTGGGGCGCCTCTACGAAGATGACCGGCGTGTAAACGCAGTATTCCTTTTGGGTTCCATCGGGCAGTGTCTGCGTCCAGTGGCCGCCCAGTCGTTGATCACTCTTGCTGCCACCGATGTAGAGGTTGAGCGTGACAGGGTCATACTCGCGTTCCCTCACTGGCGCGCCATAGGTGTTACCCGTCGTCATTACGCCATTGGCGATGGTGACAGGCACATAGTAGGACATCACTGCGCTGCCGTCAGTATTGACGTCCATCGGTATCCACATTTGGGTAGCATCGTCAATGAAATTGAACGTTTCCCCACCTGAACTGTAACCGTCACCGTCGCGTGTGGCAGTGGCCACGGTATAGCCTTCGGTGTAGGTCCACACCTCATATTGGGTGATGGGGGCATCGCGCTTGACAAGCACCTTGACATCACCGTCTTCATCGTTATAGGACAGGCTCATGTCTTCGTCCAGGACAACCTCATCCTCGGTGAAGATGTAGGTGCCCAGATTGCTTTCCAAATCGCTGTGGTAAACATCCACCATGACATTGTTGCTCACCAACTTGCTGTTGACGATCATGCCGTTACCAGTCACGGTCACAGTGTAGGTCTGGTCGCCGATGGTCACGGTGAATGAACCGCTGTGCGGGCCCTCATCGGTGGGCGTGTATGTCACAGTCAGGTCAATGCTGCCGTTGGGCAATACCTCGCCGTTGCCCGTCACGGTGAACTCGCTGGGCAGCCCCGTCGTGTCGATAACGGGGGTGAAGCTTTGGTTGCCAGTGTTGGTCACGGTCACAGTCTGAGTACTGCTGCGCCCGATGCGCACATCGTCGAAAGTCAAACTACTGGGGCTGACAGTACCTGCGGTGACAGGAATAAACTCAGCCTCCCATTCAAAGGTCACCTTGGGCAGGAACTGGCGGCGGGAACCACTGCCATACCTACCATTGTTGTTGATGCTTGTACCATAGGAGTTGAATGATGTATAACCTCCAGGATTGATGCCGTAGAAATACGTTGTGCTATTGCTTCCCGTTGATGTCACCTCAAATTCAATCACCAGGTTTCCACCATTGTACTCATATGGTTCATCAAATGTGATCAACAGTTCGTTCCCGCCACTCACGGCAACTTGCCCGGTCTTAACCGTTGTAAGGCCAGTGATGCGGGAGTAATTGGTTCGGGGGAATGCCGTCAGTGTTGTTGTACCCATCGACACATTGAACGCTCCACCCGAGAAGTTGATACCCGTGGAGTAGAACTTCATCGACTTCAGTTTCTTGCCCTCAATCTCAGTCAACATGCTGGCAGGATAGATCATCTGGTTGATCTGCTTATTACCATACTGATTTCCGTAGATGGGCAAATAATAGTTGGTGTCAGTGCCGTCAGCAACGGTCGCATCGGCTTTGATAGCGGCGGTGCCGTTGATGGTGATGGTCACGGGGTCAGCGCCTGGGCTGGTCAGCGTGATGGTGGCATTGTGGGTGCCGGGTGCGTCGGGCGAGTAAGTGATCACCAGGTTGCCGCCAGTGCCCAGATTGGTGGTGTTGATACTGTACATGCCGCTGGGGTCGGTCAAGGTTGCCGTGATGTCATCTGTGAGCATTAAGCCGCTGACGGTCACTGTCTGCGTGTTGGTCGTGCCAGGCTCTGCCTCAAAGGTCACGCTGGTAGGATCGGCATAGATGGTGGGCACGGCATATTGGTTCAGGATGTATTCAATACCGGCCAGTGCGTTAATCTTGCCGTTGCCAAAGTGGCTGGCGTTGGGACCGTTATCGGTCCAGTAGTCATGGATGGCGGTCTGGGCCATGATCTGCTTCACCTCGCTGTGGGTGAGCTGGTGACCGCATTGTGCCGCAGCCTGCATCCACAGTGCCACGATACCGGCTGCAGCGGGTGTCGCCATCGACGTTCCCTGAGCTGCGCCATAAGGGCTGTTCGTGTTATTGACCACCACTGTGCCGTGGTTAGCAGCGGATACATAGTGGTTAAATCCCGATATAATGACCTCGCCAGGTGCGGTGATCCAGGGATGCTGGGTGCCGGCAGGACATGCGCTGGCGATGGCGTAACCCGAGAACGGGCTGATGTCGCCAATCTCGTTATTGCCGTAACCCTCACGTGTCACATAAGAACCCACCGAGATGACTTGATTGATAACGGCGTGGTCGCTCACACTAACGTCATCGCTACCCATTACCCAATTGTGACCAGCCGTGTTCACATAGCTGGTGAAGTAGCCCCTGGAGCCTGCCCACATGTCCACGATGCAACTGCCATTGGTGGGATAGACCTCGACGGCTAGGGTATAAGGTGTCGTGTAATAATTATTCGCTTCGTCATAGGTGTACTGAACTGCATCCAGTCCGCTGGCGTTAAGGCGCAACTGCCTTTTTCCTGAATTGTTGTTGGTTGCCCAGTAGGCGGTGAGGGTGCCGCTATAGTACGTGCCCAAGCCACTCACAGTGGTGGAGCTGCCATAGTTGGGAGGTGTGACAGTAACGCTTGTGAGGATTTCGCCCGTCGTGTTGTCAACCACATAGATTTTACAAGCCAGATTACTTGTCGAGCGGCCCCATGCATCCAGGATCAGACCATTATAATAGTTGCTGTTGTCAGTGTTGCTATAATAGCTGCAGCGCAATAGAGAACCTAGCGGGCTCGCGCTGCTGGACATGCCACTGACGTATAAGCCGCCCCCCTCGCTGGCGGGTGCGTTGCCGGCTCGGTTAGATGCGGCAAACAGGCAGATCCTGTTGGGATGGCTATCTCCAAAGTATTGAGCCATCAGTTGCTCAAATTCGTCTCCGTTATTGGCATCGCGCGGGCCATAGCTGTTGCTCCAGCTGTTGCTCACGACCAGAGGCTTGCCTTGGGCAGTGGCATAGTTGACAACTTTACCGAATGCATTGGCCAGATAAACATTATTCAGCCCGTAAACCCCTGCCAGATACAGGTCGGCACCCGGCGCCATGCCGCCGTAGGTGGCATCGGCATGGTTATCGGTAACGGTGATATTGGTGCCGTTGACGATCACACTCGAGCCGCCGGCAATCGAACTGGTGTGCGTGCCGTGGTCCTCGGCGGTGTCATCGGTCGTGGGCAATGTGCCGCTGCCGGTCCAATCGGCCGTGACCGATGAACCGTTATAGCAGTAGGCACCCTTGATGCGCGAATTGCCGTTTTTGTCCTTAAAGGCGATGTGCTGGAAATCGATTCCGTTGTCAAGAACCGCCAGGATGACGTCTTTGCCGTCATAAATCTGTTGCAGGCCGGCGAGCTGAGCGTCTTGTGAGAGCGTCAGCACGTCATCGACGTTGCTGGCTTGACGTGCACGGTCGGTTTCTGGCTTGAGGAGTTCAGCCACATTAATGCGGGTAACGCCCTTGATCTCAGCGACCTGCTCAATCATGTCAACAGGGATGTTGGCGGTCAGCAGGCCATTGTCAAACGTGCACATGACTTCCACACCCAGTGCTTCGAGTTCGGCGATGTAGTCATCTCCAGTAAGATGGATAAAAGCCGAGATATACGCCTTTCCGTTAAGTGTGTCGGGAGCGGCGATGGGGCGTCGCGGCGTGACGCCTTCCTTGAGTTGGCGGTGTTTTGCCGCTCTAAATGACGGCGTGGGCTCGTCAAAGCTGACTTTGCCTGCCATCTCGTCCAGGAACATCAGGGTCGAGACCGAGAACTTCTCGTAGTTCACGTTATTTTGCGCCAGCACTGTCATGCTAATAGCCACGAAGCCCAGCAGCAGTGCAAAACGTAATTTGTTCACTATCGTTTTCATATATAGATAATGTGTTTTAGTCGTTGATTCTTACTTGTTGGGTTTCGCATTGTTGCTTACTGTTGCTCATGGGGCTGGCGAGCTCAAAGCTGCGGCCCATGAATTCATGAAGCAGAGGCTTCAATCGCTGCTGGTTCGGGGCGTTCAGCAAGGCTCCGTTGCCGCTTGTGATCACAATGCGGGTGAAGTCGTTGCTGTAAGTGTCGCCGTTCGACTTGAACACGATGGCGCCATTGGGGCCCGTGGGTACGGTCCAGGTGTAGGTCTCGCCAGCAGCGAAGGTGTGTTGCACACCGTTGACATACAGGTCGCCGGCGCCATCACCGCCGGTGCTTGCGGTAACGGTCACGTTGACGCTGTTGCCCATAAAGGTGTCAGGCATCCTGTACATCATGGTGCCATAGTACATGATGTAGGCGCAGCGGCCAGCACTGGGCGAGTATGCGTTAGTGCCCACAAAGGTCCAGTTCTGCGGACCCGTGAACAACGCCGTCGTGGGGCTGCTCGATGTCGTGGCCGTGAAATCCGCACTGGCTTGGAAATCGAGTCCCGTGGAGCCGTCACTGGGCAAAACCAGGTTGGCGTCATACTCCACCTTGTAGCTGTAATGCTCGGGATGCTCGTTGGTGGCTGTGCTTGCGGCAAACTGGTCGGTCATCACCATCCCGTCAAAGCTGACGAGCTCGTTGACGGTATACGTCGCCGTGGTGCCGATGGGCGTCTCGGCATTCCAGCTGTTGCCGCTCATGTTGCTCACCATCGGGGTCACCCTCACGGTGGGCATCAGCGTTTCGGGAAGGTAATTGAAGATAATGAGCTCGATGTCGGGTGACTGGGCCAGGTAATAGCCGTCATTATCATTACCCTCGCCGCCATAAATGCTGATCACGTCGCCGCTGTTCAGGCCGGTGAAGGTGCGAAGCGTGTAGGCCGAGTTGGCGCTCACTGCCGACGACACATACCACCCTGTGCCATTCACATTATAGCCAAAGTAACCGCCGCGGGCATTGCTGCCCACATACACGATGAGCTGCAGCATGGCGTTGCTGTAGCCCTCGGGGACGGTAAAGGTCAAACCTCCTTGCGCAGCTACATAGGCCGACCCGTTGGTCTGCCACAGCAGGCCGTTGCTGGTCGTGCCCCAGCCGCTGGGTAGCATGTCCTGCGTGATGTAGGTCTGGCTTGTGGGCGCGCTGGCGAAGTTGAGGCCGCCAATGTAGCTTTCCTGGGGCTCGTTATACTCGGCCGCCAGATTGATGCGGGCCACTGGGCTGCCCTCGGCATCACCCTCGGCCTGGCGGTACAGGGTGATGTGGTTATTGCCCTCGTTGAGCAGGCCGGCAGTGAAACGGTAGTCACCATCGGGCTGGCACAGCCCCAAGGTGTTCTCATAGCTGTTTACCTCATCGGCGATGTTGTAAACACTCTTGTTGTCAACCAGCTGGAGGCCGATGCGTTGTGCGGATGGGTTGGCCGCAGGGTTATCTTGGGCCGACGCAACCGTCCAACCCACTGCCAACAGCAGGCTGCACACTAATGTGAATGGTACAGTCTTTCTCATTTTGGTTATGATGATTAATAAAAATAATTATCGTTTCATGTCGTGGCTTTAGAAGCCGTGGTGCTACTTTCTTTTAAGATTCCATTCGTTTGAGTGGCAAAAATACAACATTTTTGATATCCTCACGGCTTAATTCAACAAGAAATCGTTCATTTCTCATCACAAACACCTAAAAACAAGCAATTTGCCGCCCTAGCTTCAGCATGTGGGACTCCGGTCAGAATAGTCGCATATAAAACACCAGGGGCACGCTATCGCAGCGCACCCCTGGACTCAAACTAATCTTTAAATTCTTTGGTTATGAAAAAATACTAATCTTTTCTTCAATTTCCAATTTTTAGTCTTAGCCTTTAGGGTAGGGCGGTTGCCCGCCCTGTCCTAGAGCCTAAAATCTAATACCTGTGTTAACGAATCACCTTGCTTACCACGGTAGCGCCATCGCTGTAGCGGGTAACAACGACGTTCACACCGTCGAACGGCTTGTCGCTAGTCATACCCTGAACGTTGTAGTAGATGGTCTCAACAACCTCGCCATGGTAGCGGATCTCGTTCACGCCGGTAGCAACACCGGGTGAGCTGCTTCCAGACTCTGAACCGTAGCCGGCGGGATCGTCACCCTGGCCACGAGAGCCGGGAACCCAACCGTCTGCCATACCCTTCACAACATAGTAGAAGCGTACGAAGATCATCAGGTCATCCTCAGTGATGTCGTTGCGCAGTATGGGCTTGCCTTGAGCGTCATAGCCGCTGATGGCCAGTGCATTGAGTGCACCGAACATGGCGTTGTTGGCATCCTTGTCCCATTCACTGGGCTGAGGCAGTGTGGCACTTGAGCCACCTTGCCTATCCACTTTGCTCTTGTGGTAGGTGTAGGTCTTCTGGCCCTCTTCTTCACCGATTTGAACCTCTACACCGTTGGGCAGGTCGCCAATTACTTCGCCGGTCTCCTCATCGAACTGGAGGTAGCCGCTCCAAACGCACTTCGGGCCCTTCACGTCGGCCTCGGTGAGCTCACGATCCACAGCGTCGAGGTGCTCGCCGTCATATTGGCCTTCGCCTTGTTCAACGACCTTGTAGGGACGCAACAGTCCGTTGTTACTCTGAACGAATACACGGAACATGTAAGGCTCATACTTCACGGTCGCAATCTGGCTGTGCGGCAGCTTGGCAGTAGCCCAGATGTTGTCCAGGATGAAGAGGCTGGCAGGAGCATCGTTGCCCTGTGCATCCTTGTCAGTCCAGTTCACTGAGTTCCACTGGTTGGTCTGTCGCTCAGCAATGGGAGCCTCCTCTTCACTCATCTTCACTTCACCCACGGCCGACTTCCAGATGGGTGCACCATAGGTGTTGTCATAACCGTCGTCCTCGTAGTAGCGACGCTGGATACCCCAGGTCGATACCGAGGGAGCATAGCTCATGAACGTGCTGCCCCAGGTACCCGTCTCGATCTCACCCAGGTAGTGGTGCTCACCGTTGGGATACTCAGTACCCTTGTCGGGACCATCCAGCATCTCAAAGTAGGTGAAGTTCTGGCTCTTGCGCAGCTTGGTCAGGTAGTCCTGCTGATATAAAGGATCGCGGTTCTTGGCACCTTGCAGCAGGTATTCATACAGCAGGTCGTTGCTGTCCGACAGGTCGTAGGCCACGTCGGCGGTCACGACATCCATGGTGATGCCTTGCTTGTGGTCAAGGCCGATAATGGTATCACCGTCAATCTGCTTGAGGCTGTAGTAACCCGTTACCTCGCAGTCGGCCTTCTGGATATCGACCTTGACGGTAGCACTCTCCTTCACGCCTTCGCCCTGAGGACCGTTAGGCTCATACCTCAGCACGTAGTTGTAACGGTCAGGATGGCTGTTGTCGGCAGGAATATCCTCCTTCATCTGGTCAACAATCAGCAGGTGCAGGCGCAGCAGACCACTCTCGGGATTAGTCGGGGTGGTGTTCAGCGCAGGAATGGTAACGGGCAGGGTAGCGGGATGGCTCTCGGCCAAGTCACCGTCCTGTGCAGTAGCAGTAGCAGTTACGTTCTGATCCTCGAACGATTTCACGATCGTGATAGAAGCAGAGCCTTCGCCAGTCACGGTCTGGCCGTCAACAGTCAGGGTCACGGTGCCATCACCAGTAGCGGTGATAACCACGTAACCATTAGATTCCTGAGTTGTGATGACAGGCATCGGGGTGCGGCCAGCCTCAGCAACGGTAACGATCTGCTCAGCGGTTTCGCTGATCAGCTTACCTTCTTCCTGAGCGGTAGCGGTCACGGTCACGGTAATGTCACCATCGATAGAAGGCATGATGGTGTAAGGATTGCTTACCTCCTGGCCATCAACATAGAGATGTACAGTTCCGTCGCCCGTTGCACTAACAGTCTTTGAACCGTCGGCATTGGCTACGACACTGATGGTCGGCATAGCCGTCCTGGCCATGATGTTGAACTGGGCGGGAACAGCTTCTGATTCAATGCCACCAGGATATACTGCGCTGACAGCGCACTCATGATCACCTACAGCAAGATTGCTGAAGTCATAGGTAAGGGGATCGTTAGCATTCACACTACCTACCAACTGGCCATCCAGGTAAATGTTATAGGATTCAGGCTCGATAGGAATCTCGGCTCTGTAATCAATGTCATCGACCAACAACCAATACATATTTGTTACGTTGTGGTGAACGATGGCGATGCGGCCTTCACCCTGATACTGGCTAAGGTCAAAGGTGTATGACTGCCAAGAATTGGTAGTAGTTATGTCTGCACCGACCTGTACGAAGCCAGAAGTGCCGCTACTGTATGAGCCTTGATAAACATACACGCCTAATTTCTCGGCAAAATCATTGGTGTCTGTACCTTTTGCCCATAATGTTAAGGTGCCACCCAGTTGTACCTCGGGCGAAATCATCCAGTTGTTGGGAGTGAGGGCACCAATATTGTTGACATAACTTGCAGAACGCATACAATACGTGCCGCTATGGGGCTCAAATACATCAGCTGAACCTTCGCTATATGTGAAGTATTCCCAATTGTAATTGTCACCATCGGCATTGACTAATGTCCATTCGTTGGCTTGACTTTGTGACTCAAAGTCCCAGGTAAACTGTCCTGTTTCGGTGGGTAGGTTGCTGGGAGCATTCCAAGTCACGGTAGCGGTCTGGTTTTCACTGTCGGCAGTAGCCACTACGTTCTCGGGAGCAGGATAAACCAGCTTGTCAATCGTGAACGTGTAATTGCTGGCGTTGATGGTGATGGTGTAAGTGCCACCCTCCGAGAAATAGATGGGATGGTACTTGACGGGATAGTCGTTTTCTGCGTCGGTATCGAGATAACCCGAAGTGTTGTCGCCATAACCCCAGTCACCACCGTCGGTCGATGCACCGAAGAAGAGTCGGTTGTTATCGCCTTCCCAGTAATAGGTAAGACCATCTGCCCTACCAAAGAGGATGTGGCTGTTAGCAGGGATATTCTGAAGCGTAGCGGTATAGGTGCCGTCACCGTTATTGACCATTGCTACGGCAGGATTAGCCGTGAAGTTCCAAGGGCTAGCACCATAATCACAGTAGATGTACAGATTAGGAACATAGTCGACATGAACAGTTGTGCTGGCGCCCAAAGTACCCACAGCTATGTCGTCACTTGCGGTAAGGGCACGGCCAGTGTAGTTCACCGCTACGGTGCCGTTCACCGAACCGTTATTCTGATAGAAGCCCCAAGTATCTACATTGTTTGTCGATGACGTGCATGTGGTGCTGAATCCGTTATGGGGTGTTACACCCAGATTCTCACCTTGAACAATGTTGAGGGCTTGTACATCAAAGGTATTGTTGGTACCGCTGTCACTGATCGTCAGCTGATCGCGAGAAACCGTTACCTTGGGATCAGTATCTTCGACATCGATCTTCAGATCATCGACATACAGGTAGTACATATTGGCATCTGAAATAGCGTGAATACCAAAGTAGTAGTCACCTGTTGCACTAACAGTCACATTCTCATTACTGAGAGTTCGGATATTGTACTCGGTCCATGTCACGTCGGTTGAAGAAATCACTGTCGTACCAGCAGAAAGTGCTGTTTCTGTATTGGCAGATGCCAACTTGACCTCCAATCGTTCAGGATAACTGGTAGTTTGTGCAAAGGCGTCAATATAGAACTTGTAAGTCTTACCAGCTTCAAGATGAATAGGTGCGGTAATGAGCCAGTCGTTGGCTGCTTCGTATGTGTTCCATCTAATACGGGCTCGGTTACTAGATAATTCCCATGTATAGCTGTCATTATTGGCATTAATAACCTCCCACCAATTCCATTCGTCTTGTGAATCAAAGCCGTTTGTATAAGGGAATGTAGTCACTGGAGTCGTCGAAGCCCTTGAAGGACCCATGCGGAAGTAGCCGTCAGGAGGGGTGTCAACCTTTACGGTCGATGTTTCCTGTTTAACCACTTTTTTCTTTGCGGTGGTTAATTGCGCGTTAAGCGACAGTGTGAGCAGTGCAAAAACTGCTGTCAAAATATATATCTTTTTCATCGCTTATCAGTTGTTAGAGTTGTTATTGTTATCCTTGTCACGCTTGGGTGCTGCATAGGGCGAGAGCGGATGGTCATTCAATTCGTTGCCGCCCCATTTGTAGGTAGTTGCCGCACCATTGGCGATGGTTTGCTGGTAATCGTTAACACTAATGCGGGCTACCGAAGCGCCGTCACCATAGGCAACGATCTCAACCTTCAGGTCGTTATAGTTGCTGTTGTTGAGCATGTTGGGGATAGCGATGTAGCCACCACCCTCCATGTAACCGACCCTGTCACCGTCATTCACGAAGACTTCCCACTCCGAGCCGGGCGAAACAATCCAGCTGCTGGGCAGGTTGTTCTGGGTGTATTCCCAGCTTGTCAGCAAGGTGCTGCCGTTGTAAATCTTAATCGACTTGAAGTTGGCGTGATAGGAGTTGGGCCAGATCACGATGTCGCCATTACCCTTGACGCGAATTACACCGGTAAGGGGAATATTCAGGTGGTTCTCGTCAAGTGCATACTCGGTGTCATCAAGCTTCACCTGGGTGTTTACATATTGAACCGTGTAAGGAACGGTACCGTTTGCGTTGGGCGTTCCGAAAGTCACGGTAGCAATCGGGGTAGCATTATTGGGATCAGTGGTGTAGCGGTAGAGGGTGAACGTGTTCATTCCACTTTCAATCTTGGACACGGTCAAGCCGTTGTATATGTCCTCGTTGACAACCTCCAGGAAGTTGCGGTAGTAGTTGGCCATATCATCGGCCTCGAAGTCACTCTCGTGGTGGTCAAGCTTCAGACCTATGAAGTCGTCCCAACCGGGGATGACCACATTGTCACGGTTACTCCATGCTACGAAATTGGGATGTTCACTCTCATCAGGAGTTCCCATCACGATGTACTCGAGAATGTAGCTGTGCTCTTCCTGATCAACCAGATAAGAGACTGTCGTCAAGCCGGTCTTGCCATCGGTGATGCCCGTGGCTTCAACATACTTCCTTTGGCCGGTCTTGGGATCCCAGTAGTAAACGGTGTAGGTCTGGGGTACGTCGTAACCTGCCATCTCGTTCAGCGACGATACCCAAGTGAGCGTCACAACGTAGTTCTGGTTGCCAGGCTCATGATTGGGATTCTCGGGATCGCCAACAAAGGTGGCAGTGGCACTCAAGGTAATCTTGTAGATACCCACCTTGGGTGCGTAGTTGGGATTGTACTGCGCGTAGTTGCTGTAGTAGGGACTGACTGATTTGAATTGAGTGCCATTGATCAAGTAGATGCCGTTCATGTTACGGCCATCCACTTGATCTCTATAATAGGTGTAACTGTCGGTTGATGAATTATAAACGCTATCCGTGCCAATCCAGTACTTCAGGCGGTAGTCGGGAATAAAGAAGTTCATGCCCGTGAAAGGATAATCGTCGGTTTTATCTTCACCAGCCAAGGTGAACTCGTGCCTGTTCTGGATCACACCAGCGCAGTCATGAACAACGTCATAAACATGACCTTCCATCATGCGGTCGAAGAAGTCGACGACAGTTGAAGCACCTTCAATTTTAGCTGTGGTGGGGCTGAATTCCTCAAACAAGGGCCAGAAGATGACGCACTCGCCAGCATAGTAAGGATAGGTGCCATTAGTGATTCTGTCTTTTACTTCTTGACCTTTAGTGCGGGCCTTGCCCTTGCCCAGGAAGAAGAACTTGTTATAGGTACCGTCGCAGTTAAATACGGTTCCGGGATTACCAGCCTGGTCAGTGATGCGCAGACCGTCGGTCAACAGCTTCACGAACTCAATGTTCTTTGCAATGTAATTGATGACACTGTCCTTGGTCTGGTAAGCAGTAGAACCGCCATAATTAGAAGGCTCCTGTGGGATATAGGGCGTGTTCTTCAGCGCTACGGCAATGGCGGTATAACCGTCAGCACTAGGCGCATAAGTGTTGTCAGCAAAAGTATTGAGACCAGCATTAAAGACCCAATTGTAATCTTTCCAAGTGCTAATCTCTGTTGAATTTTTGTTATTTACATTGATGGAGGGATAATAATTGGAAGAATTATTAGTAACCAATGCATTAATCTGTACCTCAACACTCTCATAACCAGCTGTCACGCTTGCTGGAATAGTAATGTAGGCGCTACTGCCAGTGAAGTAAAAGCAATTGTATCTAGTACCAGTACCGGTATCAGTTACGGTACCAGTAGTCGGCGTTGTACTGGTGGTCCAGGGAAATTCGCTTACTGTTTGAGTGCGCCCATTCCATTCGGCAATAATCTTGGTACCATAGACAAGTCGAATACCAGTAATTCTTGCGTAATTATAATTACTATTATAGGTACCGCCCCTCGATAAATTGATTCTCAGTTGACCGATGTTACTGGTGATTCCCGAAGAAACATTGCCGGGGATATTCCAGCCGTTGCGAGCACCACCGTAATAGACCTTGCCTTCACGGTTGCCGTTGGCCGTATAGGCACTGTAGGTGGGGCCAGGGAGGCGCTTGTCCATGTAGATATGCCTCAACAGGTCATAGATCTGATAGGCATTGGTGACCTCTGGTGCCTCATACGCCTCCTTTTCCGCATTCCACACAACGTAGTTTGCAGTAACGGAGTCAGTGGCGTTTTCAGGCAGCCACTTGTACGTCCAATCTGCCATATCTTCAGCCTTAAGGACTGCCGATTGGGCATAGACGTTACTGGTCCAGCCCACCGCTAGCAGCAGGCCGAACATCAATGATGTTAGTTTCAGTTTCATAGTGAATAAAATTAATTTTATTGTTTTCTAAACTTATGAAATGGTTATGTTCAGTTACAGGTCATCTGGCTGTTATTAGCGCGGTGAAAGTCACTTTGCATTGTTTCATAGTTCCAGCACTCATGTTATCGGCATGGGTAATAGAAATAATCAACCATCCAGATACTTCATCCCTGTGATATCACTAAATTATTGTTTCTAGGCGGCAAAAATAAGCAAACTATTTAAACACCGCAACAGTTTTTATGAAAAACTACTAATTACAATAAGTTTTTGGCTTAAAATTCATTCCCTATGCATTCCGGTAAGCCCCCTCCCCACAAATTCATGACCATTCGTGTTTTTATATAACAAAAATGCCCATGAACCACCATGAATCGCCATTAAAAAAATATTCATGACCATTCGTGGACATTGACGGACATTCGTGTTTTTTATGACAAAAATGCCAATTAACCACCATGAATCGCCATTAAAAAAATATATCATGACCATTCGTGGACATTGACGGGCATTCGTGTTTTTTATAACAAAAATGCCCATGAACCGCCATGAATCGTCATTAAAAAATATATCATGACCATTCGTGGACATTGACGGACATTCGTGTTTTTTTAAAACAAAAATGCCCATTAACCACCATGAACCGCCATTAAAAAAATCATGACCATTCGTGGACATTCGTGTTAAAAATTCTATCAATGATGTCGTTCAATTTTTCGGCCCTCAGGCCGATGAACCCTGGCGGCAGGATCACCATTATCCTTTGGCTCCTGCGCATAAAAAATCCAGGGGACGCGCTATCATCAGCGACCCCCTGGAGCTAACTGTGGTTATGATTAATTACTATGAAACAATAATTATTTCTTTGTGTTTCAGCTTAATGGATTCCAGGCATTTAGGAGGGCGGTGACCCGCTCACTCCTAAATGCTGAAACCTGTTTGTTTAGCGAACCACCTTGCTGACAACGGTAGCGCCATCGCTGTAGCGGGTAACAACGACGTTCACACCGTCGAAGGGCTTATCGCTAGTCATACCCTGGATGTTGTAGTAGGTGGTCTCTACCACATCGCCATGGTACTGAAGCTCTTTCACGCTGGTAGCGATACCACCAGCACCACTACCGGGAGACTCAGCACCGTTACCCGAGCGGCTGCCCTCGGAACGAGTCCAAATGGTGTGATCAGCAGCCTCGCCCTTCACGCTGAAGTAGAAGCGTACAAAGATTCTCAGGTCTTCCTCAGGAATGTCCTTGTAGATGGGCTTGCCTTGAGCGTCATAGCCGGTGATCTCGAGCAGATCATCAAGTGCACCAAAGATGGCATTGTTCTCATCCAGGGTCCACGTGTCATCGGGATTAGTCCTGTTCACCTTATTCTTGGTGTACGTGTAGGGACCATCGGCGCCGATACGGTCAACAGTAGCACCGTTCTCGGGATCATTGATGATCTTACCGTCACCGTCGCGCTTGATGTAGCCACTCCATACGCAGGTGGGACCAGTGGTGGAACCCTCTTCGTCAGCAGTGATCACATCATTGCCCTTGTCATCTTTCACATACTTGAAGGGACGCAACTTGCCGTTGTCACTCTCAACAAATACGCGGAACATGTAAGGCTCAAACTCAACCTTGGTCAACTCCTTGGGAGGCAGATAACCGAGTGCATTGATATTGTCAAGCATGTACAGGTTAGAGCCCTGGCCATCAACGGTCCAGCTGGTGTTCCAACCCTCCTGGAACTCAACAATCGGTTTATATTCCTTAGCGTCGGGATCGTCAGGATTAAGACCCATCTGAGCCTTACCGACGGCAGTCTTCCAGATGGGACCACCATAGGTGTTGTCCTTACCGTCAAGCTCAAAGTAGCGGCGCTGGATACCCCAGGTCGATACCGAGGGAGCGTAGCTTACGTACTTCGAACCGTCATTATAGCTACCAATTCTACGTTCAGCAGTGCTATTGAAGTAGTGGTGCTCGCCGCTGGGATAAACCTGATCAATCTCAGGTGAACCCTCCAGCATCTCACGGTAGGTGTTGTCTTCCTGGCGGTGGAGCTGGCTCAGGTAATCCTCACCCAGTTCGGGAGCGCGGTTCTCTGCACCCTGCAGGTAGTAGTAGTTAAGCAAGTCGTTGGTGCTTAAGTTAAACTCAACATCAGCATTGAGGACGTCCATGGTCAGGTCGCGGTTAATATCGCGATCAATCTGGCCCAGGGTGTAATAACCCATTACCTCACAGTCGGTCTTCTGGATGTTAACCCTGACTTTACCACTCTCCTTGTCGTTGCCGCTTTCGGGCTCATACCTCAGGATATAGCCGTAAGCATCGGGATGGCTATTGTCTTCAGGAATAACCTCCTTGAGCTGGTCGGCAAACAGTACATGCAGGCGCAGCAGGCCACCCTCTACACCAGGCTGAGGTGTATCCTCTTCTTTCTCCATATAGAGCAAACCATAGTAGTAGCTAGTGGTGCTAGCGGTCATATTGCTGGTGGCATAGTTTGCGAAACGGGTACCACTCACTTGGTATCCAATAGCACGGCTGGTCGTGCGATAGCACTGAATGCCGTATCCGCCGGTTGACTTCGAGTCGGCTATTGCCCTCCAGGAGGCATTGTTGATTGCTGTGGCATTAGTGGTCAGATTTGAATTACTACTTGCGCCAGCTGCCATCAGATAAGTGCCATTGGGGACAGTGAAGGCATACTTATAAGCATTGTTATAAGTATTAGTGTAGTCATGGAGCGTCAGCACCAAGGGAGTAACATTGCTTGGTACAAGAACTGTGTTACCATTGTTGGTGATATTGACGCGTGTGCCATAACCGGTTGTGCCGCTCAGGGCTCCCATGGCATAGTCTCCACTTACTATGATGTACTTCTTGCCGTCAATGAGTTGAGTAGCGGGATCGGTAACCAACTCATAGATCTTGCCATCTGAGGGATCAACAGGTTCAGTTTCACCGGTAATGACGATGGAAGCAAATCCTACGTAACCATCAGTGGGCTCGATAAGTACACCGTTAGATGTCGAAACATTCTCCCAGGTGTAGTCATTCAGCGTGTTGTTCAGCGCCTTTGAGACGCCGTTGACCGAGATAGACTTGCCGCTATAGCCGGTATCAATCTTGGCTCTAATGACAACCTGAACAGTGCTGCAACCAGTAAAGACGCTGGCGGGAATCGTGATGGATTGGGCGGTAGCATTATCAGGATCAACACCGATGTACCAGGTGCCATCACCATTAGAATTCAATGAGCTATTGGTGGGATCAGTCAAAGTCCAGCCAGTGGGAAGGGTAGTTCCGTCGGTTGCACCTACCCAACTCCAGGTCTTCGTTTCACGGGTGCCTTCACGTCTGGGAGCCTGGGCTCTAGGAGTGGACTCGTTGCTCCAGTTCGTGGTGGTAGCCGATTTCTTCAGGTGGCCAACTTTAGCAGTGCAGTTGGTATTCTGCCTGGGCGCTGCATTGGGCGACAGGGGATCTGTGCCGCTAGGCCAGGTGTAGGTAGTGCCGCCAGCGGTGGCATTGATATCCTTAGAGGCGTCATTGACGCTGATGCGGTTCACGTTACCAGCCTCACCAAAGGCCTCAATCACTACCGTTGCATTAGGATAGGTCTTCAGCACGCCGGGGATGTACAGATAGCCACCGCCCTCCATGTAGCAAACCTTCTCGTTGCCCGTCGAAGTGGTGTAAGGCAAGAACTTCGAACCGGGTGAAACACCCCACCTATAGGGAGTAGTGGGCAGGTTGGAATTTTGGGTGGCCACGTTGGCACTCGAGGCGTTCCAGCTGGTGATGGTGGTGTTGCCGTTCTTGACGGTGATGGACTTGAGGTTCACCGTGTAACGGTTCGGCCAGATGACGATGTCACCATTGCCTTTAACACGTACCCAACCCTCGGTGGGAATATCCATATTCTCAAGTGTGTAAGCATTGTTTACCGTATAGGTCTGGTCGCCTTCCTTATAACGGAGAGTATAGTTCTCAACCTCCTGGTTCTCGTAGGCTACGTTGAAGTGTACCTGATCGGCCGATGCTTGGTCGAAGGTGATGGTTGCCACCTTGGTCTCGGCAGTGGGGTTACCTTGAGCGTCAGGCAGGAAGCGGTACAGGTTGAACTTGTCCATCTTCTCCAGCGGAGTGGAGGGATCAGCCTCGTTATAGCCGGTGATCTTGGAAATGGTCAGACCGTTGTAGATGTCCTCGTTAACCATTGCCAGGAAGTTGCGGTAGAAGTTCACACGATTGCCCTCAAAATCGGGGTCAAAGTCACTCTCGTGGTGGTCGAGCTTCAGGCCGACAAAGTCTTCCCAACCGGGGATGACCACGCTGGCACGGTTACTCGTTGCATGGAATCCGGGGCCCTCTTGAGCCACGCCATCAACCTGATATTCGAGGGTGTAGCTGTGCTCGTTCTGAGGCACTTTATAAACCACCTGGGTAACAACGAAGGGGTTGTTGCTGTAGTCACCCGTCAGTTCGTTGCCGTTGATGTCATAGAATTTCACGCTCTCGGGCTCGAGCAGGCTGCGGTTGCCGTTCTCGTCCACGAGATAGACGGTGTAAATCTGGGGCACGGTATGGCCCGACATCTGGTCAAGCGAGGAAACCCAAGTCAGGGTGACATCAAAGTTCAGGTTGTCAGGATTGTGAGTGGTGCCCGTCTGAGTAGCGGTAGCATCCAGGGTAATCCTGTAGATACCTACCTTGGGGGCATAGGTCTTGTTGTACTGTGCATAATAAGCCGACCATGCACTATACCAGGTTGCTGAGTTATAACCAGAATCATCATCGCTTACGCCAGAGAAGTAGCTGCCATGAGACCCCTCAGGTGTAGTGTAATTCGTATTGGCGCTCTGATAGGGAACATTGTCACGACCGTCAACGGTGTAGCTGTCAACTGTGTTGGGCCAGAACAGCAGGCGGTAGTCAGGGCAGAAGAAGTTCAGACCCGAGAACGGGTAGTGCTCGGTGCCGTCTTTGCCTGACAGTGAGAATTCATGCTCGGCCTGCATGACAGAACCGCAGTCGTGCTGCACGTCATAGACGTTACCTTCCCTCAGTTTGTCAAAGAGGTCAGTGGTTTGGCTCTCGTCACTAACTTCAACACTGGTGGGGCTGAATTGCTCGAACATCTCCTCAAAGGGCACATCCTCGCCGAACCAGTCATAGTAACGTATGCTCCCGCCATATTGTTGTTGATTTGCGGTGAAGTTTTCGAAATAAACTGTACCTCTGTTGATGAAGTCCAGGATTCGCGGTGCCTTCTTGCGCGCTTTACCCTTGCCCAGGAAGAAGAACCTGTTGAGGCGGCCGTCACAGTTAAAGACGGTACCACTGGTGTGGTCAGCCTCGCTACCGATGCGCAGACCGTCGGTCAGCAGTCTCACGTATTCGATGTTGTTCTTGAAATAGGTAATTAACTGAGACTTCTGCTCAAAGTGGGTTGAGCTGGCAGGGTAGATCTCATCCTCAAGATGCCATGTGACAACATCTCCTTCTTCTTTTGCTTTGCGGTCCTTCAAAGCCACAACCACAACGGTGTAACCATCCTCGTAGGGAGGTACTACGGTACCCTGTACAAAGGCGCCCTGCTGAGGCTGCTCGGCAACAGTGGGGGTCCAGGTGTAGTCTGCCAGCGTGCTGGTGAGTTCCTTAACCTCGCCATTCACGGTCAACGTTTGTGTAGCGCTACCTTCATCACCGGTTTCCCAGTCATGGTTGGCGTTGATGACAACGCGCACCTGTGTTTGGCCATTCAACAGGCTGTAAGGAATAGTAATGGTGCCAGGGGTAGCTGTACCGCTACCGAGATAGCCTACATAGATGGGATTGCTATCGGTGCCAATGTTGAAGATGCCCATATAGTAATCACTGCTCCAACCGGGCATGGTGTAGCGATAACGGGTACCGTCACTTGCGGTGTAAGACGTGTATTCTCCATTATCGAGAGCTGCTTGCGCATCCCAGCTGGTCAACACGTTTCCATCCATGTCATAGACCGTGATGGACCTGAACGATGCATAATAACTGCTTGCCGTGATGGTGATGTCATTAGTTAACCACCATTAATGGCACCATAGTACACCTCGTCCTCGCGCTGATAGTTAGGTGTGTAGGCGCTGTAGGTGGGACCGGGGAAGTTGGGGTTACCATAGATGAAGCGCAGCAACTCGTAAATCTGATAGGGGTTGCTTGCTGCCTCGGTGGGATCCACATTGGTGTGGGTCTCTCCTGTCTCGCCATCAGTCCAATTGTACTTGTACTGCTGATAGTAAGCCTTGTTCTTCACTACCGAAGAAACACCGGTTACACGCTTGGGAGCCATCATCGGAGTGCTCTCCTGAGTGCTCACCTCGGTGCTCAGGGGCATCGTTTGGAACGAAGCCACCTTCTTCTTTTGTGCCTTCACGATGTCCTGGACACTCATCGTGGCAGTGACGTCGTTAAGACCAAGTCGCTCGGCATAGCCGCCTTGAGGCAAAGCCTGTGCCGAAGCATGACCAGTCCAGCCTACTGCTAACAGCAGGCTGAACAACAAAGTTGTTAGTTTCATTTTCATAATTGCAATAATAAAAATAAAAATATAAGAGTTATTAAATACATTATCGCAGTTAAATGGTTGTCTGGCTGTTATTTGCGCGGCGAAAATCACCTTGCATCTCTTTATGGTCCACTTCATAGTTTAGTATGGCAGGGCAATAGTAACCATCAAACACCCAGATACCTTTTTCGCTGTTTTACAGATATAGTACGTTATCAACTTGCAAAAATAGTCATATTTTTTTACGTGGCAAAGAAATAGTGTATTTTTTTGTGAAATAATTTGATTTAGAGCGCAGTCGGTCCGCTCGCCCCTCAGCTTGCAGGCCATCAGCCCACTAGACACGGGGAAAGTGACGTCGCAATCAATGTCGGCTCAAAGGCCGATGGTTCATGTGAAATTTGTATAAAAATCGGACATATATAACCTCTTTAGCTATAAATATGTTGATTTTTGTATACAGAATAATGCCTTATCGAGAATAAATAGTTTGGCTTACTTTTTGTCCTGAATAATACCCTTTTACCTCCTTGTCATGCGTCAAAAAGTGTACTTCAGCCCCAGCACGGTGACCGACTGGTTAAAGTCCTCGATGATCTGGAAACGCTCCTCGCTAAAGAAGTACAGCCTGTCCTGGATGCGGTATTCGGCACCCACGCCCACGTTGGCACCGCAGCGGTCCACGTTGGCGTCACTCAAAATGCCCCCGTCATATTTGTAGTTGGCATAAGTGAAGCCCAGCAGCGGGTAGATGGAAAAAGTGGGGCTGGTGGGGATGACGTAGTGCAGATTGACGTTGGCATTGAGGGCGCTCACGCCGTCATTCTTGAAGTAGTACATGAACTCGGGAGCGAGGCGCAGGCGGTTCACGGGTTCCACCTGCAGCTGCAGACCCAGGCCCGCCATGGAATGCTTGGACGCGTAGGCAAACTGTGCGCCCACACCAAAGTCGCCCTTCTCAGCGCTCGCGCCCAGGGCAGTAACGATGGCCAAAACGGCCAGAAATAATAACTTTTTCATCGAAATGTAGAACTAGTAAAATCTGTTAAGCTAGGCATTAGACGAAGCAAGAAGAAAAAGGTTTAATGCCGCCGCTCGCTCCCGCTCGCAGTTTAAAGTTTAGTGTTTAAAGTTTAATGAGCATCCGCACCGTTTATTTCACGCTAAGTCGCTTTGCCGCCAAGATTTTTAATTTGAAGACAAGAAGAACAAGAAACACAAATATCCGATGATCAAAATAATAAAAAAAAATTGTCCTTATTGTCTTTCTTGTCTTCCCATAAGAAAACGCGCGCGTTAGACAAACGACCGCGGAAGCCAATTAGTTTAATTAGTTTAATTCGCTTCCTAAGTTGTTGTGCAAGTATTTTGATGAAGTTTTTCGTCAAAAAATGCAATATTATTGAAATCGGCATAGAAGTCACCAAATCTGCCCC
>CACYAW010000013.1 GCA_902772455.1 uncultured Bacteroidales bacterium | reverse complement strand
ATGTGAACATCAGTGACGTTACCACCCTGGTTGACTACCTGCTCAAGGGTGAGTGGTAAGAAGTCGTTCTCAATCGAACTATAAAAAAGGACAGGACCCATCGTGGGCCCTGTCTTTTTTTGGGGGGGGCTATGGTACATGATGGTGGCCGAAAGAGGGGGCAGTCGATTTGGCAGAGAGGGCTGCTCATGGGCTGGAAAATAAAAAAGAGGTTAAATAAAGGTGAGTATCAAAAATATTTCAGTAATTTTGTGATTTGTAATTGAATTTAACCATATTAACTGAATATTATCGAGATGAAAAAGAGAATGATCGCATTGATGAGCGTGATAACGCTCGTTGTCGCAATGGCGGTTGCGGCTCCCGCCCAGCTGTCCGGAACACGGATTTGCCTGCTGAATCTCTATCAATGGAACGAGAGCGCCAGCACGGTCAATGTCACACCGGCAGATCCCATGGTATCGGGAGGCTGGACAACCTTACTGGTTGACGAGGGCGTTAGCGGTTACCTGACGTTGAAGGGCGGTTTGTCGCTGTATCCTGTTGATCAACCGATGCGTGTTGACCTTGCTTCGGGCAAGGTGACGCTTGAAGTGAGCGGTGAGCCTTTTGCCAATACCTCAGGCACTCGCACGGTAACCACCGGCCCGACGACTGTGACTGTGGACAGCACGCGCTATTACTATTTCATGAATGAAGACTGGCTGCTGCACAATGGTCCGCTGGCCGATGTGGAGGGTACAATCAGTGATGACGGTTCGATAGATATTGCCGCAGGCTATGGCTATTATATTGTGACCGCCCGCACTACAACGACGCGTACCGGAAGCCGTGTTACCACCTTGAGCGACACCCTCCGTTCTTTCTCTCCGATCATGCGTGATACCCGCTTGCAGGTGCCTAATGCCCGCCATGAGTATGTCGAAGAGACCAACGGCAATGCCCATGTGGTGGATGTGTATGTCCGTCAATCCAATGACACGGTGTGGGTGACCAACCTGTATGGTTTCGGCTGGCGTGACAATTTCATGCTGCTGGGAAGCGACGGTGTGATGACGTTCCCCGGTCAGGCCTTCCGTGACATCAGCAATGCCTCCAATCCTGGTGGTGACGGCGTGTGGTACAACACCACGCTCAACGGTAATACTGGCGTGATGGGCAACACAGGCACTGCCACAAATAATGCGCTGCAGTGGGGCTTGACGGTTCCCAGCGACGGTGACGGCCTGTGGTGGGGCTATGATCAAAACGTGATCAGCTTTACCGACGGTTCCCACTTCGTCATTCCCGCTGCCTACATGCGTGGCGACGTGAACGGTGACGGTGAAGTCAATATCGCTGACGTGACCGCATTGATCGACCTCTTGCTGAGTGCAGGCGAGGCCTCTCCCGCTGCTGACAGCAATGCTGACGGTGAAGTCAATATCGCTGACGTGACGGCTCTGGTTGACTACCTGCTGAGCAATAGTTGGCCGGCTTAATCAGGCTCAACTAGTTAACAGTATAGGGAGGACGGTTCCTCAAGCGAAGAAAATGCACTGCATTTTCGGGCTGGGGAACCGCCCTCCTTTTTTTTGTCGCCGTGTGCCGCTTTTTGTGCTGGCGCGGCAAGGAATGGGGAATATACCTTTGCACGCGTTATTAGACATGTGATTTAAAAACTGAACAACCATGAAAAACAAAACAATGAAAGAGCTCCGGGTAATACCTCGGGGCAAGATGCCGCATGCCAATGGCGAGGCGGCGAGGCCTGGTGAGGTCATGATGACCATGAACATGCGGGAACAGGAACAATCGCTGCAGGTAACTGGGGCGCCCCTGGCGATCGCAGCGATAGGGGCAGGCGAGCGGCTGTTGACGATGCACGGTGGAAAGACCGTGACGTGCCGTGACAATGGCGCCGTGCTCATTGGCAGGCAGGAGGTGCTGCGGGCCACCAGTCCTATTGTCGGAGCCCATGCTATCGGGGAAATGCTGGTGGTTGTGGCCCAAGACGGCCTGAATTATCTGTTGCCCGATGGTGACGGATGGCTGCTACTTGACCCTGCCGATGCCGTGCCTGAATTAACTTTTGGTGAGAACACGGCGTTCAGCCAGGCCGGCATCAGCGCCGTCACCTTTGCCGAACCTTATAGCCAGTGGCGTGCCCCGCTGTCAGAGGCAGACTGCACGACACTGGCCGGATTGTTGCGTGCGGCTTGGAATGCTCTAGAGAATGACGCCCGTTCGATGGGACGCCACACCTCGCCGATGCTCGTGCGATGGGCCGTGCGCCTGCATGACGACAGTTACCTGTGGATGAGCGATGCCGTCAGGGTAGGGGATGTGACCCTGGCCAATGCTGACCGCATCAGCGCCCTGGTGGACAGCAGCAACAGCGGTTTCACGGGAACCCAGCCCACGACTTTGCCGATGACGCATTACAGCCTGACCATCGGCATGACCCGCGCAATTGCCGCAGCCTGGCAACCGCTGGTGAAGAGCATTGATGTGTTTGCCACGAACGAGGCGCATTTGCTCAATGACAGCCGCTCGCTGGACTACCGTTGTTTGACACGCACCACCGGGGCGAGGGAGCCTGTGCTGGAAATGGGTCTGTCGCGCCGTGGTGCCGATGCCATCGCATGGGAACTGGCAACATCGCCATGGCGGCTGATTGCCACAGCCACGTCCACATCCCAGCCGGGAACGGCATCCTTTGCCGTCCCGGTTCAGTCAATGAAACTCACTGCAGCGCAGTGCGCCATGCTGGCGACCCCGATGACGGTGGAGGGAGCGGTCTGCTCGACCGCGGCTGGTGGGCGCTTGTACTGTTGCACTGCCGGGGGTGACATTGTGGTCAGTGCGCCCGGCAACCCGCTGGTCGAGACCCATCGGCGCAGTGTGTTGGCGGCCGAATTACTGGCAATGGCTGTGGTCACCAGGCCGTTGTATTCTGGTGGCTTTGGGCGGTATCCGGTGTATGTGTTCACCGACGATGGCATCTTTGCCATACCGCAACGGGCAAACGGCACCTTGGGTGAAGCACGTCTGGTGGACCGCACCGTCATTGCTGCCACCGTGCCGCCTGTCGAGGCCGGTGGCGACATCTGGCTGATGTCGCGCCACGGGCACTTGTGCCGCCTGAGGGGGGCGAGCCTCACTGTGGCCTATCGCGATATGGATTGCCGTGCCATGGCCTGGTGTAACGCCCACAACGAGCTGTGGGTGCTGCCCTCTACCGGTAGTCCTGTTGTGGTGATGCCCAGTGGGGCAATGAGCGGGCGCGGTGTTGCCGCCACGCAGCTTTATAGCGATGCGCGTCATGCCCTTGCTGTCACTGCCGGGGGCACTGTGCTGGATTTGGAGCAGGAACAGCCGGGGGCGATGGACGTGGAGTGGCATAGCCATCCGCTTGCCTTGCATCCGCTGATGGGAAGGCCCGTCAAGCGTGTCGTGTGGCATGTTGTTAGCGATGATGCCGACTTGACGTTGAGCGTGAATGGCCAGTGGGGTATCATGGCGCAAGACCGTGAAGTGAGCCGGATCGTGGTGAACGGGGTTGTGAATCAGCCCCTGGCATCACCCACGATAACGGTTCCTGCCCGCACGATGACGTTGCACATGAGCGGCACTGCCTGCAGCGGCACCCTGCTGATGCCGTTCCTAGCCTACAATTAGAAATATCGCTTAAAACCAATACCATGAATGACACATTATATAATATGCAGGAAATCCTGGACGAGAACAACCGTCGGAATGCCCGACTGCAAGGTTCCCCATATGATCCGCTAGTGGGGACGGGATGCTGGGGCGACAGGGTAGAGGTGGATGGATGCCAGGTGCCGCGTGCCGTCCTGGCAAAATGTCCCAATTACAAATCGCTGGCCGCGAGTGAACAGCAGCGGCAGCGCATTCAGGAAGACTTTGAATACTGGTGCGCCCGGTGCGTGACCATCAAGGACAAGATAAATAGCTGCAATGTGCCGTTTGTCCTCAACCGTCCGCAGCGTCGCCTGCTTGCTGTCATGGAATCGCAGCGTGTGGCAGGGCGCCCAGTGCGCGTTGTCCTGCTCAAGGCTCGCCAGTGGGGTGGCTCGACACTGATTCAGATTTACATGGCATGGATGCAACTGGTGCGCCACAAGGGGTGGAACAGCCTCATCTGTGGCCATCTGCATGTCACAAGCAAGAACATCAAACGGATGTACAACCTGCTGTTGCGCCACTATCCCCGCGAATTTCTCGACGATGATGACGAAGCCCTCCGCTTCACCAAGTTGGAGGGGCAGCCCAATGTCCAACAGCTCGAAGCGCGTGATTGCCTGGTCTTGACCGGCAGTTCCCGTAGTGAGGATGCTGTGCGAGGCTATGACATCACGATGGCTCACCTGAGCGAGGTGGCCTTTTGGCAGGAAAGTGCGATGCATAGCCCTGATGATGTGGTGCGCAGTGTGTGCGGCAGCATCGCGTTGAAGCCCGAGACGGTCATTGTGCTAGAGTCCACTGCCAACGGTGTGGGTGACTACTTTCATGACGAATGGCTCAGGGCAATGCAAGGACGCAGCGACAAGGAACCGGTTTTTGTGCCGTGGCATGAGATAGGCATCTACACCATGAAGGTTGATGATTACGCAGCGCTGTGGCAGGAAATGGACGAGTATGAACGCGGGCTGTGGGACGACGGCTGCACGCTGGAGCAGATCAACTGGTATCACCACAAGCGGCGCGAATACCGCACTCACGAGCTGATGATGGCCGAGTACCCCAGTAATGCCAGCGAGGCGTTCACCACGAGTGGCAACTGCCCGTTTGTGCAAGAGCATCTGGACAAGCTGCAACAAGACTGTTGCCTTGCCCCGGTGCTGGTGGGGGACATCTATGCCGACGGGCAGGATGGTGTGGATGCCAAGCGCAATATCAGGCTCTCGCGTGAGCCCGGTGGCCCGCTCAAGGTGTGGCAGATGCCCGAGCGTGCTGGAGCCGTGAAAACGCAGTATCTGGTTGTGGTGGATGTGGGCGGCAGGGCCGACACGAGCGACTATTCGGTGATTGCCGTCTGGAGGCTGCGGCAGGGTGAACGCCGCCCCGAGATTGTGGCTCAATGGAGAGGCCACATCGACCATGACCGGTTGGGATGGAAGTCGATGCAGCTGGCCAAGTTCTATAACGATGCGGGATTGGTCGTCGAGAGCAACACGCTGACCAACGAGGCCGCGCGTGCCGGCGAGAGTGAGTATATTCTTCAGGAGGTGGACAGGGTCTATGGCAAGGTATATCGACGTGAAGGAGGGCGATTGGGTTTCCATACCAACGTCAAAACCAAGCAAAAGGCGGTGGCGGCGCTGATTGGGGCCTTGCGTGACCGCTCCTACATCGAGCGTGATATCGAGGCTGTGAATGAGATGCGCGACTATCAGGACCACAACGGGCGCTATGCCGCGCGTGCTGGAAAGCACGATGACATCTTGATGACACGTGCCATAGGCCTATTGCTCATTCAGCAGCGTCGTGTCGCCGGCAACGATTCCGCTCCCCCCAAGGCTCTCACCTGTGACAAATGGCTTGTCTGCCCCGTGTGAGTGTCCAAATTGGGGGGTATAACCTCTTTTGAATGCCTCTTGTTCCCTGTTTGGGCGAGGGCAAAAAATAAGCCGCAGGCCTGAACAGGCTTGCGGCTTTATTTCAATTTGTGTCAGAGTTTTTTACTTGATCACCTTGCAGGTGCTGGTGGTACCATCGTTGTAGGTGGTCACCTTGATGTTGATGCCATCAAAGGGAATCTCGCTCTCCATACCGGCAACGTTGTAGTACTTAACGTTGTTAACGGTCTTCTCAGCCAGGTTCTCAACAACAGCGCTGCTGCCATAAACAGATACGCGGTTGAACTGCATGTAACGGTTCTGGCCCTCTTCCTTAGTGCCATAGAAGAAAGTCTCATCGGTTTCGAACAAAGTGAGCAGAGTGTTACCGATGATCATGTCTTTAAGATGACCCTCAACCTGCTCCTGGTTGTTGTTCACAATGTAGAGACCAAACAAGGTAGCATCCTTCTTGAGGGCGCCATTGTTGATGTACTTCGAGGCGTTCTGAGCCGAGAAGTGTGAGCCGTACTGTGATGCATTGTAGCCAGCGAAGGTGTAAACGTCATAAGCCTCACCATCGATGTATTTGGTTACGCCTTCTTTCTTAGCCCAGTCAATGTTGGTGGAGCCAGGCAGACGGTCACCCTGTACGAAGGGAACCTCGTTACCATCCTCATCCTCGTAAATGATGATCTCTAAGCCCTTGGGCATATAGATATCGGTCTGGAATGAGTTGTAAGTAGTCTCATTGTAGGCAGTACCCTTCTTGACTTCTTGACGAGCCAAACCCTGAATGGCGTCATTCAAATAGATCTCATCGTCATTGAGGTGAATCCAAACCAATTGGGGGCTACCAGCCTTGAATGACAAGACATTGTCATAGGTCTGATCGCTGCCCATGTCATTGTAGGTGCCACGTACGAAGAAGTGGTCCTGAGTAGGAGTGCCATTCGCAAAGTCAGCAAATTCACCGTTGCTCTGGGCGAAAGCAGACATGCCAAGCGAAGCGGCAGCAGCTAAAAGAAGTAAGTTTTTAATCTTCATAAGTTTTGAGTTAAAATAGTTAGTAATAATGTTAATTAATATTTTTTGTTTTTGTTATCTGTTTTGTTCTTGCCAAAATACATAATCCTCCCTTTATTATAAAGGATTATGAATAATACACAAAAAGCTGAAATTGAGGATTTTGCGAGCAATATGCCCGTTTTATCCCGCTTTTCAGACTACAATATTACGAACTTTTTTTGAACTGGCAAAATTTTTTTGAAAAATCGCTCAAAAAAACTATTAACAACCCTACAGTTTTACCTTGAAGTGTTTGTCGGCCATTGCTGCCAATTGGCGGAAACGCTTGTACCATCCTGGCTGGACGGCGGGACGCCACTTGGGGGCTCGAGCGCTGGGCCGGTTGATGTTGAAGGTGCGTTTGATCATTGTTGCGACGGAGTGGTGCTCTGGCGGTGCAGGGGCAGGACATAATAGATGCTGAGGGAGAACCCCAGGGAGCTTTTGCGAGGACCGTAACCCGGTATGAACCAAGGTATTGAGTGCTCGTTTTTACCATAGTTGAAGATGCCGTGGTAACGTATCATCCAACCCATTGATATGGGGCCGGAGAGCTTGGCACGCAGGCCGACTCCCGCTTCGCCCCACAGGGCATGGGAGCGCTCGCCACGGATTTCGCTGAACAGATCCTCGTGCCAGTAGCTATTCATATAATGCACGTCGGTCACGTCGTAGGTGAACGTGCTATAGCCTAGCCTGAGGCCCAGATATGCTTGATAGTCAGGACTGTTCTTGAACAGGAAATTGTAGTTGGCACCTACCTTGAAATAGGGAGAAGGCTTGCCGCGGTAGGTGAAGTTCATGCCGTCAGGTGCGGACTTGGCCCATCCGATACCCACTTCAATGGTGGGTTGCAGGCGGTTCCACATATTGAGCGTGGCGTGAATGTCTGCGCTGGCATAGCTCTGTCCGAAAGCCATGAAGAACGGTTCGGCAAAATTCACACCGACAGCGAGGTCGGTCAACTTGGGATAGCGCTTGTAGGCGCGGCGCAGCGAGTCTTTGCGGGCCTGATTGACGGCCTCGGTGCTGTCGCCGCTGATGTATTGCTGGATGATTTTCTCGTCAGTGCCCTTGGGCGGCGGCTTCACCTGGTTGGTCTCGGGCTTGACGGGAGTGACATGACGCCTGTCAGGCTCCTGGGCGAGGGCATTGGCCATGATGAGCATCAGGGCGACCGCCAAGACGCAGCGCTTGGCGATGAGGCGGTTCATTATGGTGACTGATGCGTGTCTCATTGGGCGAAGTTGGTGAAGTGGATGCGCAGGGCGGGCAAGGTCGAGTTGGTGATTAACGGGGTGACCAGCTCAACCGAGTCGATGCCGTTAGTGGTGTGGCTAATGCGATGAATATCAAAATTATACATGGCACCGCACTCCTCCGAGTGGAAATACACGACGGGCTCGTAATCGAGGGTGAGCGTGTCGTGCAGTTGACGGGCCATCGAGGTGCCCACACCAACCCACCGCGAGATGGCAAAGCTGGTGGAACCCACGCTGGCGCGCAGGGGCAGGTAGATTTCCTTGAGTGAGGTGGAATCGGCCAGCAGGCTGTCGCCCGGAACCCCGATGCCCATAATGGTCAGGCCGTTAACGGTCTGTTGGCTGCCGCCCAAACAGCAGGTGGCAAGCGGCAGGCTGCTGCGGTTGTCATAGCAGCTGTTGTCGCCGCATGCTGCCATGGACAGCAATGCCGTGGCAAGGGCTATGTGCAGGAGCCGTCTCATCACTGGGCGTCGATGGTGACTTTCTCGGGGGTGACTGTGGCGGTGGGCAACTCACCGGTGTGGCGCGGCGCGTCAATGGCCGATGCGTCATCGGTGATTTCATCGCCAATCTCATAGTGGTTGCGGTCGTTGCTGTGACGGATGATGAGCTCACCCAGGAAGCCCGTGAGGAACAGTTGGGTGCCCAGCAACATTGAGGTCAGCGAGAGGTAGAAGTAGGGTGAGTCGGTGACCAGACGGTAGCTGTTTCCGCTGTACATGTTGTAGAGCTTGAGGGCCCCGACAACGATCACTGCAATGAAACCCAACATGAACATCAGGCTGCCCAGCAGGCCAAAGAAATGCATCGGCTTGACGCCGAATTTGGCCTGGAACCACAGTGTGAGCAGGTCAAGGTAGCCGTTCACAAAACGGTCGAGACCAAACTTGGTCGTGCCGTACTTGCGGGCGCGGTGCTTGACTTCTTTCTCGCCAATGCGGGTAAAGCCGGCGACTTTGGCCAGGTAGGGCACATAACGGTGCATGTCGCCATACACCTCGATGTGCTTGATGACCTCCTTGCGGTAGGCCTTTAGGCCGCAGTTAAAGTCGTGAAGGTTGTGGATACCGCTCACGCGGCGTGCTGTGGCGTTGAACAGCTTGGTGGGAATGGTCTTGCTCAACGGGTCGTAGCGTTTCTTCTTCCAGCCGCTCACCAGGTCGTAGCCGTCCTGCGTGATCATGCGGTACAGTTCGGGAATCTCGTCGGGGCTGTCCTGCAGGTCGGCATCCATGGTGATGACGACACGGCCGCGGGCACGGTTGAAGCCGGTGTTCAGCGCCGGCGACTTGCCGTAGTTGCGGCGGAAGGAGACCCCTTTCAAGCGAGGGTTGCGCTTGTGCAGGTCCTTGATGACCTCCCATGATTCGTCTGTGCTGCCGTCGTTGATGAACAGCACCTCATAGGAGTAGCCGTTCTCGTCCATGACGCGTTCAATCCATTCGGCCAGCTCTGGGAGCGATTCGGCCTCATTATATAGTGGTACGATAACTGAAATGTCCATATATCGATGTTGAATAAATCTTCTTCGTGTTATGCTGAATAGATGATTAACGTTTGCGATGCTTGTCGGGCAGGGGACGCCGGGCCACCAGTGCGGTGATGGCGCTCACCAGCGACCCGCCGAATGTGACGAACCAAAAGACGCTCATCACCATCTCGATGGGCGAGGGCAACGCCTTCTCGTCGATGGCGACCTGCAGCACGCGCAGCATCTCGTTGTCCTTCATTTGGGGCATGGTGCTGTAGAGGTCCACCGCGGCCTGGGCCTGCTCATAGATGAAGTTGGGCCGGCCAAATTGCAGCAGATGGAAGACAATGAAGCTGCACAGCACCGTTCCCAGGATGTAGAGCATGATGCCCAGCATCCACAGCGCGGAATACTCGGTGAAACCGTCGTCCATGATAAACTTGCGTCGCTGGAAATAGTAGGTCACCAGCGGGAGCCCCAGGAGCAGCACCATGAACACCGCGTGCAATGGCGCGAACCAGTCGGCAAAAATCGAGGCTGTCGCCATGCAAGTGAGGTACAGGCCGAACGGTACTCCCCATTCGCCCGCAAGTTGATAGATGCTCTTCTTGGTTGCTGCCATAACAAACGGCAAAATTACTCTTTTTCCATGACAAACAGCCATATTAGGGCGACTTTTTTTCAAAGTTTGGCCGCGGAATCATGTTTTGTGAAAATAATGTATTATATTTGCAACGTTGAACCTTAAAAAAACAAGCCTTTTGATATCGCTTGCGTATGATGACCCGAACAATTTGCCAATGGGAAAGATTTGTCATGGCTGCCTTGTGTGTTTGTGCCGCCGTGACGCTCGTGGTGATGCCTTCGTGTAACCGCGTCACGTCCCGATGTCATTCAGAAAACACGCGCTATGTGCAATTGGACAGCATGTTCAATTCAATTACCGACACCGACTCGCTGGCGGCCCTGGCCAAGAAGTTTCATGACCAGGATGACGCCTTGGGAGAATTTGTCGCGTTGAAGTATTATGGTCGCGCACTCAGGCACAACTCGCACTTCGACCAGGCCATTGCCGCTCATGAGCAGGGTCTGGAAATCGCGACTTCGATGAGCGACACACTTGGAATGGTCACCTTGCTGAACAACTTGGGGACCGATTATCGTCGCCAGGGCAACTTGAGCAAAGCCAATGGTTTTTATTTCAAGGCATTGCAACTTGGGGCAACCTATAGCCAGAATAACTGCAAGGAATGTTTCAATGCCCGGGTTATGGTGCTTAACGGCATTGGCAACATCGAGTTGGAGCTTCGCCATTTTGTGCGTGCCGACAGCCTGTTGCACGAATCCTTCAGGGGCGCTCAGTCGTTGGGCAGTTATAGGGGGATGGCCATCAATTGTTCCGATTTAGGAAAAGTCAAGCGTGCGCAGGGCGATATGGATTCGGCCTGGATATATCATCGTGAATCACTAAAATTCAATCAGTTAATAGGGCGAAAAGATGGTGAGGCATTGTGTCATCTTAGCTTTGGGGAGCTCTTTGCCGATGAACGTAATTATTCCCATGCCCAGGTCGAGTTCAAGCAGGCCTATGACGAGTTTAAGAAACTGGGTGATACCTATAACTATATAGATGCCTGTCTGCAACTCGCTGGCATGGATATCTTGCTGGGCGAAACCGATGAGGCCCGGCAATATGTGCAGGAAGCCGAGGCCGAGGCATTGCGCACCAACAGCATGGAGCACCAGGCAAGGGTGTACCACACCTATTATGACTTGGCGATGAAGGAGGGCGATGCCAAGCAGGCATTGGGTTTCTACTTGAAGAGTGACGAGCTGTACGATAGCATCTACGGCTTGGAAAAGAACAACGAGTTGCGTCACCAGATTGCCGAATATGAGGCCAGCATCAAGCAGGGAGAAATGGATACGCTGAACCGGGACATCAAGCGCTTGAACCGCACGCGTAACCTGATGAGTTTATTCATATCGCTATTGGTGCTCATGGCGGGTGCCATCATTGCGGCGCTGATTTATGCGTCGCGCATCCGCTCGCGCACGCAGCGCCTGATGCGTCAGGTCGAGGAGACGCGCTCCCTGTTCTTCACTAACGTGGTGCACCAGTTGCGCACCCCCTTGACTGCTATCATGGGAGCTACCGACAACATTGTGGCACAATCGGTTGCCGACGATGATGGGAAAGCTGCCAGCCAGCGCAAGTATGTCGAAATCATCAAGCGGCAAGGCCGCCACCTGCTTCTGCTGGTGGACCGCATTCTGGAAGTGGGTAGCGTGCGCAGCGCGCTCAAGGGACCGGACTGGCGAACGGGCGATGTGGTGGGTTTCCTGCGCATGATCGTGGAGAGTTACCGCGAGCAGTGCATTGACCAACAGATCGAGCTCACCTATTTCTTGACCGAGAATGAAGTGAAAATGGATATCGTGCCCCATTATGTGAATACCATTGTGGGAAACATCATCGAGAACGCCATCAGCTACAGTAATGATTATTGCAAGGTTTCTGTCACGTCTCAAGTTGTTGGTAATGACTTGGTTATCAAGGTGGCGGACAATGGAATAGGAATCGCCGCCGATGATCTTCCGCACGTTTTCGAGCCGTTTTACCGTGCTGCCTTGGCCGAGCAGATGTGCGAGGGCATTGGTATTGGTTTGACCGTCGTGCGCGACATGGTTTCGGTGTTGGGAGGCAGTGTGGAAGTGGAGAGCGTGCCGGGCAACGGTTCGGTCTTTACTGTAGTGTTGCCGCTTAGCAGCCATCGCAACGAGGCCTACGGAAAACTCGAAATGGTGGTGAAGCCTGTCAGGTATGTGGTGCGCAAACGCCATGACGTGGCAACAGACGATACCGTTGAGACTTCCCAAAAGGAACGTGCTGACGTTCTGGTGGTTGAGGACCATAACGATGTGGCGCGACTTGTGGGGGCTGCTCTGGGTTCGGACTTTAGTGTGCATTACGCCTCCAACGGCGAGCAAGGACTAGAGTTGGCCGCCCGGTTGATGCCCGATTTGATCATCACCGACGTCAAGATGCCCTATGTTGACGGTCTGGAGATGTGTCGCCGTGTGAGGGCCTCAAGGAGGCTGCGCCACATCCCGATTATTATGCTCAGTGCCCGCACCAGCGAGGCAGACCGCATCCGTGGAATTGAGGCGGGAGCAGACGCCTATCTGATTAAGCCATTTTCTTCCGATGAGTTGAAAGTGTGGGCAACCAAGCTTTTGGAAAACAGGAAAATACTTAGGGATTCTTATAGTAATACTGCAAGTATCATGGCATCCCAGAATGTGGAGAGTATCAGTCAGATGGATGATGAGGAACTCCTGGCCGCTTTTGCCGAGCTGCTGGACGAGCGAATCGCCGGTGGTGCTGCCCGACTGAACCTGGGAGAAATTGCTGTCCAGCTCAAGATGGGCGAGAGCCAGCTCAGGCACAGGATCCAGAGCTTGACAGGAAAGAATGTCAGTGCCTATGTCACCCAGTTGCGCATGGAGAAGGCCATGAGGCTGTTGCTCGAGAACCCAACGATGCTGATCGGTGACATCGCCGAACAATGCGGATTTAGTGACGTTGCCTATTTCTCACGCGTCTTCCGTCAATACTACAAGATGACGCCCACGCGTGCGCGCAACGGCAGTCCCGACTAGTGGCGGGTTGCCAGAGGGGGATCGAAGGCGTCAGGGTAGAAGCGGATGTTGAAATCGGGTTGCGTGCCCACAATGATCATCACGTCAAATTGCACTGGCATGGGCAGTTCGTAGTGCTCGATATAGCCGTTAGCGGCATTGACCAGATGGCGTATCTTGGCTTTGTTGATGGCTTCCATGGGGTCGAATTCCTGATCGCTGGCACGGGTTTTGACTTCGATGATGTGCAGGCGGTTTTCGGTGGGGTCTTGTGCCACTATGTCGATTTCAAGATGCCCCAGCCGCCAGTTGGTTTCACGCACGATATAGCCGTGAGAAATCAGGTATTCGGTAGCCGCTTTCTCTCCAAATTCTCCAAGTTTGTTTTTGTTGCCCATGAATTAATTGGGTGATATGAATTAAAGTGATACTTTAATCTTTTTTCTTAGGTCCGTGCCCCGCATTGGTTCCCCAGCGTGCCTGCTGGCGCGCGGTCATCTGGTTTTCGGCCGGATTGTCTTGAGGATGCCACAGTTGGGGATGGTTCAACACCTCAGGCATGTACTGCTGGTTGACAAAGTGGCCCGGATAGTCGTGGGCATACATGTAGTCCTTGCCGTAGCCCAGCTGCTTCATCAGACCCGTGGGCGCGTTGCGCAGGTGCAGCGGCACTGGGGCGTTGCCAGTTTGCTCGACTAGGGCCAGGGCATCGTCGATGGCCAGGTAGGCACTATTGCTTTTAGCGCTGGTAGCCAGGTAGATGGCGCATTCGCTCAAGGGAATACGGCCCTCGGGCCACCCAATCTTGTTGATGATGTCAAATGTGGCGTTGGCCAGCAGCAGGGCGTTGGGATTGGCCAAGCCGATATCCTCGGCTGCGAGGATGCATAAGCGGCGGGCAATGAATTTGGGGTCCTCGCCGCCTGCGATGAGACGGGCCAGCCAGTAGACCGCCGCATCGGGGTCACTGCCACGAATGCTCTTGATGAATGCGCTTATGATGTCGTAATGCATCTCACCGCCCTTGTCAAAGGCTAATGGATTCTGTTGCAGCAGGTTGGTGACAATATCGTCATTGATGACGACAGGCTCGCCGTCTTGTAGCGACTGGGTAACCAGGTCAAGGATGTTGAGCAGTTTGCGCGCGTCGCCACCGGCAAAGCGCAGCAGCGCCTCGGTCTCCTGTACCTGCACTTCGCGGTTCTTGAACAGTTTGTCGGTTTTGAGGGCATGGTCGAGCAGCTGCAGCAGGTCGTCGCGGTCCAGCGGGTTGAGCACATACACTTGTGCACGCGATAGCAGGGGGCGGATGACCTCAAACGAGGGATTCTCGGTCGTGGCCCCGATGAGCGTCACTGTTCCGCGTTCCACGGCACCTAGCAAAGAGTCCTGCTGCGACTTGTTGAAACGGTGGATCTCATCGATGAACAGGATGGGGCGTCCCTTGGAAAAGACGCTGCGGGCATCGGCCACACAACGTTCCAGCACTTCACGCACGTCCTTCACGCCCGACGTGACCGCACTGAGCGTGTAAAACGGCACCTGAGTCTGCTCTGCGATGATGCGTGCCAGGGTGGTCTTGCCCACGCCAGGCGGTCCCCACAGGATGAATGAGGAGATGCTGCCGCTCTCGATCATGCGGCGGATAACGGCGCCAGGTCCCACAAGGTGCCGCTGCCCGATGTAGTCATCGAGCGAGCGTGGGCGCAGCCGTTCGGCGAGAGGTTCGTAGCTCATACTGTACTGGATTGACTGGTCTTGCTTAACGGGTTGGTTCATCATTTAAACGCGTGGCACTCGAGGACGCGTGCAATCTCTTCGAGCCAACGGGCGTCAACGTCGTCGAAGGTCGCTAACTCCTTGCTGTCGATATCCAGCACGCCAATCACGTTGCCGTCACGGCCGTGCAGGGGCACGACAATCTCGCTTCGCGACTCGCTGCTGCACGCGATGTGTCCAGGGAACTGTTCCACGTCGGGAACCACGACAGTGCGGTTCTGGGCCCATGCTGTGCCGCACACGCCGCGTCCGTGCTTGATGCGGTAGCATGCCACGGGTCCCTGGAAAGGCCCCAGTTGCAGCTGGCTGTCCTTGACCAGATAGAATCCGGTCCACCACCATCCCATGGTCTCGTGCAGCAAGGCCGCCGCATTGGCCAGCTGACCCATAGTGTTGTCCTCGCCTTCAATCAGGCTCTCGACCTGCTTGACGAGCATTCGGTAAGTCTCATTCTTGTCCATACCACAAAGTTATATCAATTGCCGCAATCCTGCAAGTGATGGCCGACAAAAAAGTAGAGACGCAAATCTTGCGTCTCTACTGTTAAAGCTTAAGCTAAGGGATGAATTACTTCACAACCTTAACAGCGCTGGTGGTACCGTCGGTGTAGGTGGTCACCTTGATGGTCATGCCGCTGGGCTGTGCCATCTCCTGACCAGCTACGTTGAAATAGCGTACGTTAGCAACGGTCTTACCAGCGTTCATCTCGTTCACGCTGCTGGGAACGTCATACAACCAAACGATGTTGCTAGCATTCCTGATACCGTCAACGGTGTAGAATACCTGGATACCGATGTTACCCATGTGATCGTCGTCGCGAACGAACAGAGGATTGTCGTTCTCGTTGGTGCGATACATGTAAACGTAGTAGTTGTTGAAGTCAACAGCGCTGCTGTAGAGCTCGTAGGGAACCTCGTCGATGTCCTCGGTCAGGTCGAAGGTGTAATCCTCAGCGGGGAAGGTGAACTGATAGTCGCCACTGCCAAGACCGTCGTTGATCCAGAGAGCATAGCTCAGGTTCTCCTTACGGAGCTTGTTGCCATCAACGTCGGTGGTGGGCAGGGTGAAGTAGAAGCGGCTGAAACCACTCTCATCGCCACAGTCATACCACTCATCAGCGGTGGGATCGGCGGGAACTGCAGGAACAGGAGGCATCTGCTCGTCACCCACAGCTTCCTCGTTGTTAGCGAACTCGATAGCGATAAAGCTCAGGTCATCGCTGTAGTTAACATAAAGACCAGAGGCAAATGCCCACTCGGGGAAGTCAGCATCAATGTTACCATAGCTGTTCAGCAGATAGATCTTGTTGTCAACAATCTGGTACTCGATAACGTCGTCGCGGTCGCTGATCTCAGAGCCCAGGTACCAGTCATCCTCGCCATCACCATCTTGGTCACCCTCGGTGTAAGCATAGGTCTCACCCCAGTTAAGAACGACACCATAGCCATAGGCATCACTCCAGTACAGGTACTGGCCAGTGGGAATGCTGATGATACCAGTTTCGGGATCATAGGTACCCTTTACCCATGAGTCGTAGCTGTCGGTCCACCAAACGGGGTTCTGGATGTAAGCGTCGTTGGTCTCGGGATCGATAGCAACGGTGAAGTAGCCGTCGGTGAGACCAGCGGAAATGCCGAAGATGCTGCTAGCGATGTAGCCAGTGTTGCGGTCGTAAACGGTTACGTTGCAGCCCTCGGGAATCTCAGTGATTACAGTGGGCATCTCGGGCTCGGGCTCAGCCTCAAAGTCACCGATGGTGATGTCATCGACGTTCAGACGGAACATGTCGGTAACATTGTGGTGAACGATAGCGATGCTACCCTCCAGACCTTCAAACTCGCTCAGGTCAAATTCGTAAGCCTTCATCGTGCCGGTAACGGTGATGTCCTCACCAAGCTGTACCCACTCCGAGTTGGCGCTGGTGTAGATGTAAACACCGAATACCTCAGCTGCATAGCTGGGATCCTGACCGCAAGCATAGAATGCGAATGAGCCGTGCAGGGGCAGCCAGGGCGAAACGAGCCAGTTGTTGGGGAACAAGGCCGTGTAGCTGGGGTTGTCATAGCTAGCGGATGACATTACATATTCACCGCTGTGGGTGGTGAGACCTTCACCACTGATAAGTTCCCAGTTGAAGCCGTCACCGTCCTCATCGAGAACTACCCAGTCGCTTGCCTGAGCCTCATCCTCAAAGTCCCAGAAGTAGGTGTCACCGTCCTTCAAGGCGTGGTTGCTTTTCGTGAGGAATGCCTCGAACGCGTTGAGCTGCTTGCTGGGAATAACCCTTGAATCGCCCTTCTTGAACATCATGGACTGACGGTCCATAGCCTTCAGATCCTTCACGTTGGCCTTGAAGTCATTGGTCAACTTCACACCTGCCGATGCACCAGCGGCAACAGCAGCTGCGATCAAAAGTACAAAAAATTTCTTCATAAAAACAAAGATTTAGTTAATAATATAAAAAGTGATTAAACACGAATGTATATTTACATATTTCAGCAAGTTAGCGCTTGGAATTCGCGAGTGGCAGTTAATAAATCGTGATACTGGAGCGTTAACTCACCGCAAAGTAACAAAAAATAATTGGAATAATCTATTTTTTTATGAAATTTTTTTAAAAGAATTAATCAAAAGAATCAGCAACCTTTGTGACAGCTTGACGAACGGCAGCACTCACGCGCATGAGAGTGCCGGCTGTGTCCATGGCTTGTTCGATGGTTAGACCGTCGCTCACGGCTATCGCAGCGGTTAATCCAATGGCTGTGAGAGAAATGTCGGGGGCAATGACGCCGCAGATGGCTATCACGGGAATGCCGCGCTCTCGGGCCAAGTTGATGATGTGTCCGGGAGCCTTGCCCATGAATGTCTGGCGGTCGAGGCTTCCTTCTCCGGTGATGACAAGGTCTGCGTCAGTGAGTGTGTCTTGCAATCCGCTGGCATCCAGTATGTAGGGCGCACCAGGCACTAATTCGCAGTCCAGCAGATGCAGCATCAGGGCGGGGATGCCGCCAGCGGCGCCGCAGCCCGCCATACTGGCGATGTCTTGCCCGGCGATGGCTGCCACACGCTCCATGCCGCGCTCGAGCTGTTCCACCTGTTGGGGAGCCGCCCCCTTTTGTGGCCCGTAGATGGCTGCTGTCCCGTATTGTCCGCACAAGGGGTTGTCCACATCGGTCAATAAAGTGAAACGGGTGTCGTGGACTTCGGCGGGAATGCCGCGGACCTCGATGCGTACGATGTGCTCTAGCGATGCGCCGCAGGGAAAGAGGTAGTGGTCGTGTCGGTCAAGGAATTCGGCTCCCAGGGCGCTCATGATGCCCATGCCCGCATCGCACGTGGCCGACCCTCCCAAACCCAGCACGATGTGCCGGCTGCCGCGCTCCATGGCGTCGCGCATCATCAGGCCGGTGCCCAGGGTGGTGGCGTGCATCACGTCACGGTCACCGGGTGGCACAAGCGCCAGGCCGCTGGCGGCGGCCGTCTCGATCAGTGCAGTGCCGTCGTCGCACAGGAAATAGCTGGCATGGACGGGGTTGAGGTGGAGCAGGGGAGCGGGGGCGTCCATCGGTATCCATTGCCCGTGGCGCGTCGCGGCCAGGGCAGCGGTTGTGCCGTCACCGCCGTCGGCGACAGGGACGCATGTGGCCGTCACATGATCAAGGCCGCACAAACTCTGTTGCGCGGCCTCGTTGAGTTGTTGAGCCGTTGCCGACCCTTTGAATTTGTCAAACGCCAGAACGACTTTCATCTTGATGAAAAATAAACCCTAAAGCCTTTAATCCACCTTGATGACCAGGAAATTGGACTTCTCCCAGAAGCGGTGGGCATCCTTGATGTGCAAGGTCTTGCCGTTGCCGTTATCCACGATCTCATAGGAGTCTTTAGGGTGGTTGGTCATGAGCTGGGCCTTGTTGCTGTGCAAGGGGATGTCGTTGAGGGTGCGGCGGTCGGCCTTGGTGAAATAGGACATTTCGAAGTCGCCCTCCAGAATCTTGGTCTTGCGCAAGAAGCCGGTCTCGATGATTTTGTTGGCCTTGAGTTCCTTTTTGGAGCCGACCACATAGTAGCAGGTGTTCAGGTTGTCCACCTGAGTGGTGAGCTGCTTGGAATGCTGTTCGGCGGCTTCCTTCTCGCGTGTGACGTTCTTGTTGACGGTGCTCAGCGAGTCCACGCTCTGATTCAGGTTCTTGATCTGGATGTGAGCGGCTGCCAGTTGTTCGGTCAGGTTGTTGATGGTCTTCTGCTGCTCCTCGAGCTGCGTCTTCATGTTGTCGATGGACTTTTGCATCGTGGCGTTGTAATTGGTGGACTGCTTGAGGCGGCGTTCCAGTTCTGCCAGGCGCTGTTTGTGCTTGTTGATGGACTGCTGGATGAGGACAATGTCATCACGCAGCTGTTTCTTGCGGTCGGGGGTCTCACCGTTCAGGTTGTTGACCGACACGATGTCTTGCAGCTCCTTGATCTGCTGCATGCCGTCGGCGATGTCGCCCATGAGTTGCATGAGGCTGTCCTTTTCGGCATTAGCCGTATTGATCGAGTCCTGTAATGCGGCATTGATGGAATCTTGACGCATGGCTTCCTGTTCAAGCTGGTTGGCGCGTTTGCATGCGGGCAGAATAGAGATGCCCACTAGAAGCCAAACAAATAATGAAAGATGCTTCATAATTATCAATATTTTAGGTTATTGTATATCTTAACTTAAAGTAATTATTAAACTCTTGCCTGTTTGCCTTTGAAGGCAGCATACTTGTCCACCTTGACGTTTTCTTGGGGTTCACGTCCCGCTACCACAATGACAATCTCGCCGCGCGGCGCGTTCTCGGTGAAGTAGTTCACCAGCTCGCCCAGCGTGCCGTTGTGGGTGGTGTTGTGCAGTTTGCTGATTTCACGCACGACACTGGCCTCGCGGTCATTGCCCATGACCTCGGCCAGTTGCTGCAGGGTCTTCAACAGCCTGACGGGTGACTCATAGAAAATCATCGTCAACGGCTGGTCCTTTAACTCTTGCAGGCGTGTGGCGCGGCCTTTCTTTTGGGGCAGGAAGCCCTCAAACACGAAGCGGTCGCAGGGGAGCCCCGAATTGACCAGCGCCGGCACAAAGGCGGTGGCGCCTGGCAGTGTCTCTACCTCGATGCCGTGGCGTCGGCACTCGCGCGAGATCAGGAACCCGGGGTCACTGATGCCCGGTGTGCCCGCATCGCTGATGAGGGCCATCACGGTGCCTCCCTTCAACTGCTCGACCACGCCGGCAGCCGTCTCATGCTCGTTGAACTTGTGGTGGCTGCGTGTGGGGGTGTTGATGCCGAAATGCTTGAGCAGCACGCCACTGGTGCGGGTGTCTTCGGCCAGGATAAGGTCCACGTTGTTCAGCACCTCGATGGCTCGGGGCGTCATGTCGGCCAGGTTGCCGACTGGTGTGGGCACTATGTACAGTTTGCCTGCCATGCGGCTGGAAGATGTCTGACGTTACTGCTGAAAATGGTTCCGCACGATGTTCATGAAGTCCTGAACCACCTCATTCTCGCGGTCCCAGTTCAGCTGGCTATAGAAATAGAGCTCGGCGTTGCCATAGCTGGTCATCACCTCGATGTGCTCAATGGCGGTATTCATCGCGTTAGCGCTGCCGGCAAAGAGCTCGCGCTGGAAACGGAAGCGGTCGTTGATGGAGAAGGCCTTGCGGATATCCTTCGACAGGTTGCGTTGCAGTTTCTCGTCGACGCGCAGTGCCGTTGCCGGGGCTTCGGGCTCGGGAAATTCGGTAGGAACGGGAGGCTCGGGCATTTCATCCTCTGGCTCGGGGACGGTATCGTCATCGGCCTCGATGAATTCTACCTCGATATCAGGTCCGTCCTCGGCTTCGGGAAGCACATCGGGATCGGGCTCTGGAACGGGCTCGACGTCCATGGGATCGCGGAAAGGCGGGGGAGTGGCTGCTGCCTGTTCGGGCTCCACGTAATCCAGCTCAAACACTTCCTTGAATTCCTCTCCGTTATCATGCTGCCAGGTCTCGTCGGCATCATAGTCCTCCTCGGGTAGCCCTTCTTCCTGCTCCTCAGGCTCGGCGGGAGCGGGAGCCACTGCGGGAGCGGCAGGCTGTGCGGGAGCGGCTGGTTCAACCGTCTCGTCGGCTTTAGCGGGTTCGGCAGGCTGAGCCGGCTCGGCCGTTTTCACGGGTTGGGCCGGAGTGGCCGGTTCGGCCGCAGGCAGTGTGACGCCGCACATGTCGGCGAGCTCGCGCACCTTGCGCTGTATTTTATCGGTAATGACTTGGGGCGTGTTCTCCTCACCCAGACGACGGGTGACGAGCATCAAGCCCTCAATCTCATAGACATGAGACAGCATTTTCTCAATTGACATATTCATAATCATTTCATTTATTGGCAATTGGTAGCAAATTGCCATGGAATTGCTTTACATTGAACCTGCAAGTTTAGGCATTTTTTTTGAAACACCAACTATTTTGTTAATAAATAGTGCAAACAGAGCACAAAAACCAAAGTGATTCTTGTTGGGTTGACGGTCCGCTTTTTATTTAAAAAGATCGCACAAGAAGACGCCAATCTGCTCACGGATGCTGGCTTGGGTGCAGGTGAAATTGTTGACCAGTACGGCAAAGGCATAGTGTGGCTCATCGGCCGGATAGTAGCCCACGAAGCACTGCACATGGCGCATGCTGCCAGACTTGAGCACGATTTGATCGCTCAACTGGTTCTCCTTCAAGGTGTTGCCGGCACGGCCTGCAGCCTTGGGCATGAGGTCACACAGCCTGACGCCGTCAAAGCGGCGGTGGGCCATCATCGTGAGCATGTCGCCAAAGAAGTTGACGGGGGCCTTGTTGGCGCGCGCCAGTCCGCTGCCGTCACGCATGAACAGCGACTCGGCATTCACTCCCTGCTGTTCCAGCCAGCGCTTGACGGCGGCAACACCGATGGCGTCGAGGTTGGAGGGCATGGCATCGAGATGCTTCACTTCCCACTCGCGTGCACCGATGGCACGCAGCAGGGCATGGGCAAACATGTTGTCGCTGCGGTCGAGCAGCGAGGTGATGATTTCGGTGAGTTCGGGCGACTTGTGCAGCACGAGCAGGGTGCGAGAGGCCTCGGCACTGTCGGCGTTAACGGCTTCAGGGTCATGGTCGTAGCGTATGCCCGCATCGTGCGTCAAGGCGTTCTCCACGCTGTCCACCAGCATGGGGGCGGGGATGGGGTTGGCATAGGTGTTCCGATAACTCTTGGCCGTGCTCTCGCCGGTAATCACCAGGGCGGGAAGGCTATAGTTCAGGTAAGGGGTGATGGCGTTGCGGCTGCGGCTGGCACGGCAACGGCTGATGACCTTCATTCCGGGTACGGCAGGTTTGAAGGACGATTGCGACACGCGGCCGCGCGAGTCCAGAGTATAGGACACGTTAACCAGGTTGTCGTGGTAGCTGAGGGCATGGACTGCGGCCCCATAGTCATAGGCCAGGTCACCCACATCCCAATCCTCGTCAAAGTAGGGGTAAGCGTAGTAGCTGTCGTCACCGATGACTGAACCCACCACATGGTTGATGCCGTTGGCGCGCAGGGCAGCGATGATTTCCTCAACGATGTTGGCTTGGCAGGGCAGGAACACTGAACCCAGCGTGGGGTCGCCGAGGCCGCGGATGACGATATTTCCCGTGAAGAGCCCATCCTGGATGGTGCCGTCAAGATAGACGGGGGTCTCAAATCTGAAGTGCGGACCCAGCAGTCCCAATGCAGCCGACGACACGACGGTCTTCATCGTCGAGGCGGTGATGTTGGCCTGTTCGGGGCGGTAGCTCGCTATGCATTTGGCGCTGTCCAGGTCAATGACGGTAACGCCCACCGAGGCGTAGCGCAATGAATTGTGGGCCACGAACTTGTCCACCGCATCCTGGGCGGTATTGGCTTGAATCTGGACGATGGCGGCCAGGGCTAATAGGAAAAATAGCGTTGTTCTCTTCATTATATAATAATGTGTTGTTTGTTTTCAGTCATGACGGCGGTGCCGTTTGAGGTAATAGCGCCAGGCATACGGCCGTCTGTTGTCCAGATAGTCCAGGTTACGCTGGTTGGCATAGGCCTCACGCTCAAACGAGATATTGCGGTAAGCATTGCCGCGCATGGGCAGCCGCATGAGCCACTCCATGAGATAAGCCAGATAAAAGAACACGAAAAGCATCTCGCGCTGTTGGGCCGAGTGGATGCGTTCATGATTCATCAGCTCATGGCTCAAATATACCCCCGGATGCACAAAAAGCACACCCAGCAGGTTGATGGCCGAGTATCCTCGAAAGGGCAATATGGTCGTGCGGACGATTTTCACCGCGGCAAAGTTACAATTTTTTTTGTTTATCATCCGCTCCCGAGCCCGCTAAGGAGGTTTGGACGTGAGGATTTTTGGGTCGTTTTTGACAGAAAAAGGGCAAAAATTGCATTTTATCGATTATTATTGCAGCGTTTTTGATAAAATGATGTATTTTTGTCGCTTGAATTAATAAAAACCTCCCCGTAGAGAATTTTTTATTTGATTATGGAAAGAGTTATTAAGGTTTTAATCCTTGCATTGATTTATGTACTGGCAGTTTCTGTTATAGAATTGCTGGGTTTCTATCATCCGTTTTTCTGGACCTATAGTGCGGTGTTTGCCGCAGTGGTCGCAGCATGGCCCTACTTCAAGCTGTGCCAGAGCAATCCTGTGCCAGGCATGGCCATCCTGTGCGCGACACTGTTGCTCATGCTCAACTTCCTCTTCGGGCAGGGACATGAATACTTTGCGTTGGGCTGTGTGGGCCTGGGCTGCATCGCCGAGGGGTTGCGCAAGCTCTTTGGCAACTATCGCGGAGTCAAAGGCGTGATCTCGAGTTATGTGGTCATGTCGTTAATCCCCTTCAGCAAGAGCATTGTGCTGTGGGTCGATTATGATGCAGCGATGGAACTGATTGTCAGCAGTATGGGCGATATCTATGCTGCCGTGATGGGCCGCATGCTCTCCAAGTACATGTTCATGGCGATGTTTGCTCTCACCATCATTTTCGCCTTTATCACCATTTGGATTCTTACACGTAACTGGCGTCCCAGGGACCGTTACGATTACATGGCATAATCACTCGGCATTGAGCTGGAGTGCAGAGGGCGATGGCGTTAAGCTTTCGCCCTCGATTTCTTTATCGATGGACTCAAACTTGCTGTGTTGGCTCTTGTACTCGGGGACAAACTCCTTCATGGCATAAATCATGCCGTGGATGTCGCCCTTATTGGCCAGGCTGATGATGTTTTCGATATGGTCACACACGTCAAGGTAATTATAGGTTTTGACCTTGGCGATCATGATCTTCTTGTTGACGGTGGCGGTGGTCTTTTCCTTGTCGTTGAGCAGCTCCTCGTAGAGTTTTTCACCGGGGCGCAACCCGATTTCCTCGATCTTGATGTCCACGTCGGGCTTGAGGCCGGCGAGGGAAATCATGCGGCGTGCCAGGTCATAGATCTTGACGGGTTCGCCCATGTCAAAGATGTAAATCTCGCCGCCGCTACCCATGCAGCCTGCTTCGAGCACGAGTGAGCAAGCCTCGGGGATGGTCATGAAGTAGCGGATGATCTCCTTGTGGGTGACGGTAACGGGCCCACCGGCAGCGATCTGTTTGCGGAACAGCGGGATGACAGAGCCGTTGCTGCCCAGCACGTTGCCAAAGCGAGTGGTGATGAACTGCGTCTTGCCCTTCTTGTTGCGGCTGGCCTCAAAGAACAGTGACTGACAGTAAATCTCGGCCAGGCGCTTGGTGCAACCCATGACATTGGTTGGGTTTACAGCCTTGTCGGTCGAGATCATCACAAACTTGTACACATTATATTTCAGTGCCAGGTCAGCGACATTGCGCGTTCCCATCACGTTGGCGCGAATGGCCTCGGTGGGATTGATTTCCATCATGGGAACGTGTTTGTAGGCAGCGGCATGGAAAACGTAGCAGGGATGGAACTTGGCAAAAGCCTCTTCGACGCGCTCGCGATTGCGCACGTCACCCATGAAGAGCTCGATGTCGGCATGAGGATAGTCCTTCTTCATCTCCAGCGAGAGGTCGTGCATGGGCGTTTCGGCCTGGTCAAACAGCACAATCTTGCTGGCCCCGTAGTTGGCCACCTGGCGCACGATTTCGCTGCCGATCGAGCCGCATGCTCCGGTGATGAGCACGCATGAGCCATTGATGTGTTCCTTGACGAGCGGGTTATCCAGCACGATGGGGTCGCGGCCCAGCAGGTCCTCGATCTGAACCTCTTTGATGAATGTGGAGATATTCTTTTCGTTATCCTTGTCCTGTTCAAACTCGGCCACCTTGTTCATGGCGAGCAACGCGATGCCATTCTTGATGAAAAAGTCGGCAAATCCGCTGGACATCAGGTTAATGCTCTTGGCGTCGAAGATCAAGGCATCAATTTCCTCCTTAGCGAATACATCGGCCATGACTGACGGGTCAAAACGGTAAACCCTGAAACCGTTGATCTCGGCATTGGTCTGTCCCGACTTCAGGCTAAGCAGTCCTACGGGCAGATATTTGCCGCCAATCTCGCCCTTGAGGGCGTTGGCCAGGAAGACCGAGCTGAACGAGGTGCCCAACACGAGAACGCGCTTGCGGCCTTTGGTAGCGCTGTTCATGCGCATATACAAGTACTTGATGCACAGGCGCTCGACCATCATTAACGAGAAGGAGAACGCCCCGATGACGAGGATGTCCCAGAAGTGGAGACTGGTTGTGTTCCACAATCCCAAGCGCACGAGGTTGATGCCCACAAGCAGGGCCATAGAGACCGCGACAACCATGAAGATGCGGTACAGGTCTTCGATGACCGACAACCTGATAACGCAAGTATAACTCTTTGAAATATAGCTAACTAAGAAATAAACTATGAATACCAGTGCTCCGTTGATGATGATGTCGTTGCGTCCAGTCACCGTTCCTGTCGAGTACATTCCCGCCACAACGGTAGTGGCGAAACTGCCGATGACAATGAGCATGTCTAGCAACAGGATGATCCATCGTGGTGTGGTTTTCACCTTGAATGTGCGGAACACTCTCAGGTTCAATATCCAATTGATTAGTCGTTCTATCATAGTTTTGTCATGTGCTAATAATTTCATGTATTTGACAACCAATAATTTATCCTGATTTTTATGAGGATAATGGAGCTTGGAGACCAAATATACAGCCTACAAAAGTAACAATTTATTTTCAAAAAACAACATAATGTGTAAAAAAACGTTTCTAACGAAAAAACTGCCCTTGTTTCGCTTGTGTGACCGATAAAATGACTAATTTTGTAGGTTTAAATGAAGACGATAGTATCATGCTGGAATTATCACTTATAAAAATTAAACATACAGTCGTGGCCGTTTGTTGCATGGCCTTGGCGTTGATGAATGCATCCTGCTTTGGCGATGAGCCCGACGGCTGTGAGGCCGACATTGAGACGGTGACACTGCATGTGCCTGCTCCAGGGGACTTTTTCTTTCAGTTGACCGACTCGATGCAGGTGGTGTTTTCGACCGATAGCGTCATCACTTTTGCCGTTCGTGGCGATGCCGATGTGACGTCCTTGTCGCCCAGGTTCACCCTGTCGCAGGGAGCGACGGTGAGTCCCGCCAGCGGCAGCACCCATGACTTCTCGTCCGGCCCCGTGACCTATACCGTGACTTCACAGGACGGCAAGTGGCAGCGCCATTACCTGGTGAGCGTTGTTCCCACGCTAGTTATGGTTACCGATACGTTGAGCTATGACTTTGAGCACTATGAGCTGGAGACAGCGACTCAGCGCTATTACATGTGGCACAACGTGCTGCCCGACGGTTCGCTGGGCAACGATTGGGCAACGGCCAATGCCGGTTACCGCATCTCGATGAGCACTGCCGCACCCATGGATTATCCCACTACGCCACTGGCGCAGGGATATGACGGCTCTGCAGTGTGCCTAACGACGCGCGACACGGGTCCTTTTGGCCGCATGGCCAACAAGCGTCTGGCCGCAGGCAACATGTTCCTGGGCACGTTTGATATCCGCATTGCCATGAGTGACCATCTGCATGCCACCCGCTTCGGTATACCGTTCACCGACCGCCCCGACCGTTTCACGGGTTACTATACCTTTGAACCTGGTCCCACCGTCCAGGACTTTAACGGCAATCCCATTGCCGGGCGCACCGACTCGGCCGACGTGTATGCTGTGTTCTACCGCAACCATGACGCGGCAGGTAACGAGGTGGTGCTCTATGGCGACAACATCCTGTCGAGCGACATGATTGTAGCCGTTGCCGAAATGGAGTATGTTGCCCCCACCAGCCAGTGGACCGCGTGGGATTTGAAATTCAAGTACCGTCAGGAAGTGGACGAGCAGTTGCTCGCTAACCGTGGCTACAGTCTGGCCATTGTGTTCTCGTCGAGTTCGGCTGGTGGAGAGTTCATCGGTGCCATCGGCAGCCGGTTGTGTGTTGATAAGGTAAGACTCATTTGTTCACATGAGGAATAACTGGACAAAAAAACACTTGAATTGAGACAATGATTAAAAGAATCATATCAACCGCCATTATTGCCTTAGCGCTTTCACTGGGCATGAACGCTACAGTGCTCGACAGCCTCAAGTATGACGTGAGGTTGGGCTATGCTCTGGGCGGCACCATCCCCACCCACATGGGCAATGAGATTAGAGGCATCAACAGCTTTGATCCTGGATTCAACTTCACCGTAGCGGTCGAGGTGTCCTATCCCCTTGACCCGCACTGGTCTCTGCATTCAGGCTTGCGTTTTGAATTGGGCAGCATGGATGTGGACAGCCGTGTCAAGAATTACGATATTGAGGTTGTGCGAGGCGATGAGTCGCTGAAGGGCATCTTTAACGGTAATGTGCGCATCAAGACTGCCCAGCGGCGTCTCACACTGCCTATTCAGGCCGAGTATCGCATCAATGCCAATTTGGCTGTTCGTGGCGGAGCGTTCATGGGCTGGTTGACCAACAGGCGTTTTTGGGGATGGGCCTACCATGGATACCTGCGCGAGGGCACTCCCGTCGGGCCCAAGATTGAGATGGGCACTGAACCGGGCGACCGCGGCGACTTTGATTTCGACGCTAACATGCGCCACATGCAATGGGGCATCGACGCGGGCGTGGACTGGCGCTTTAGCCGCCGTTGGGGTGTGTTTGCCGAGTTGACCTATGGTCTCAGCGGCCTGTTCAAGAGCGATTTCCACTCGGTGCAGACGTTGCGCCCCCTTTACGGCACTTTGGGTATCGTTTACCGAATCAGATAAAAAACAAAAATATAAAACAGTAACTATTTTAAAATGAAGAAATCGATTTTTACACTTCTCCTGGCATTGACGGCCGTGTCGGCTCTCCATGCCGAATCATTTACCGGCAACGTTGTTGTCACCCGTAATGGCCAGAATCACGACTCTAATGTAACGTTCACGGTGACTCAGGACGATAACGGCTTGAACACGATCGTGATGCAGCAAGTGCCCCTCTTTGGCACCTTAACCATCAATAACGTGACGGCCGCCACCGTCAATGGTGTTACCGTCTATAGTGCCGAGCGCAACGTGGCCACCAGCTTGGGTAACATGAACACCGTCTTGTTTGCCCGCACGGTGAACGGCATGATGGCCGCCAATGTGACTATTCCCACCGAAAACACCACGATATGGTTCAATACCGTTGGCAACCACTTCCAGCTGCCCAACAGCGATATGGAGTCCTGGACAAATGAGTACGGCGAGCCCGACCGCTGGCACGGCTTCAAGACTGCCACCGGCACCTATGCCGGCACGTCGGCTGCCCTGGTTAAGTTGGAGCAGAGTGACGATGTGCGCAGCGGCGCGACCGGACATAGTGCTGTTATGACTGCTAATTCGCTTATTGGTATCGTTGCCAACGGCACGATGACCAATGGCCGTCTCAATGCCGGCGCGATGAGTGCTAGCAGCACCTCTAACCATGCCGAGATGGACATGAACAACGGCACTGACGATTTCTATATGCCCTTGTATGCCAAGCCCGATAAGTTCAACGTATGGCTGAAGTATACCCAAGGCACGCCTAATGCTAACTACAAGGCGAGTGTGAGTGTCAAGACCTTTGACGGCACTTACTATCAGGAACCCTGCGACAAGGAATACACCAACCTCTCGGGTAGTATTGTGAGCACCCCGATTCCTGCTGGCGGCTGGACCCAGTACTCGTTCCCCTTTGATTACGACAGCTATGCTGCCAATCATGCCGCCAGTGAGGCCATCTTCGTCACCTTCTCGACCAACGGCACTCCTGGTCAGGGTTCCAAAAACGACAAACTCTATGTCGATGACATGGAACTGGTTTACTTGGCCGAGATGACCGACCTGCGCTACCAGGGTGTGACTATCGAAGGCTGGAATCCCGCCGTCATGGCCTATAGCATGCAGATGGCCAGTGAGCCCAACCTGGACGACTTCGCTGCCAGCGTGACCGGAGCCAGCGCCGTCGTTATCAAGACGATGGAAAAGACCGGCAACAATACCTACCGCATCGCCATCAGCGCTGTTCCCGGTGATTTGCAGGATGCTTCGTGCTATGTGATTACGGTCACTGTGGGATCGGCTGTGATGAGGGGTGATGTGGATGGCAACCAAAGTGTCGACATTGGTGACGTGACTGCACTCATCGACTACTTGTTGAGTGGCAACAGCGATAACATTGACCTGGTGGCTGCCGACATGGACGAGAACGCTGACGTTAACATCAGCGACGTGACATCACTCGTCGATTACCTGCTCTCAGGAAACTAATCAACAAAAACAATACAGAATAACAACTAGAGATTTATTGAAAAAATGAAAAAAGTTTTATTCACACTGGCAGCCCTGTGCTGCACAATGGCGCTAAGCGCTACCACCTATACCAGTCACATCAAGGTGACCGTCAATGGCAGCATCACTGAACAGGATCAGGTTCCAGTCGAGGTCGTTGAGGATGACAATACCTACACCTTGACTCTTAAGAACTTTGTTCTCGTTGCCGAAGGTATCCCCTTGCCCGTAGGCAATATCGAGGTGGCTGGCGTCAAGGGTATTGACGAGTATGGTTACACCACGATTATGTTCAACTCACCTATTGCTATCACCGCTGGCGACGATCCTCAGTACGACTTCTGGATGGGTCCTGATTTGGGCGAGGTGCCCATTGATATGGTTGCCCGTTTCACCGACTCGGCTTTGAATGCCAACATCGACATCAATCTGGAGGCGCTGGGACAAATCATCGGTGTGGAACTCTTTGGTGTGGCTCCTGCCGCCAAGGAGGGTGACGTGAACAAGGATGGTGAGGTCAACATCAGCGACGTCAACTCTGTCATTAAGATTATCCTCAACAACTAATCATTATTGAGAAAAACAATGAAGAAGTTTTTTTACATAGCAGCATTGTTGTTCACCGCAGCCTTTTCACTGAGCTCCTGCGGTGGTGATGATGACGAGCCCAAGGCCACGGCGACTGCAACCTACACCCTCACGTTCTCACAGGATTTGATCGATGCCTGCAACGTTGTCATTTACTATAAGGCAGAGAATGGTTCCAATCGTTTTGAGACTCCCAACGGTACCTGGTGGAGCAAGACCGTGACGAGTGACAAGTTCCCCGCCGAATTTGGCGTGATGTACAAGTTCAGCAGCAAGCCCATCGGAGAGCTGAAAAAGGAGAAATATGACCTTGCCCTTGACGTGAATATTGCCATCAAGACCAGCACGGGCTCTGCCTTCTCGACCCCAATCAATATCTTTGACGCCAAGGAGGTGAGCAAGGATAAAGTGGAGAGCTTTATCAATGGTTATAGTGGCAAGTCCACGGGTTATAAGGTTACCATCGACGGCAACCCGACTCCTGCCAATAACCTGAGGTACGAGTAATAACAGACTACAATAAAATGAGAGAAGCGACAGACCATCTGCCGCTTCTCTTATTTTGTGAATGTGAATTGTCACCTACTTTATGGGACCCAGGTTGGGATCGTATTGTCCTTCACACGGGTGAATGTGGGTTGATCTTCGCCAAGAAGAAGCTTCAGTTTGTCGCCCTGCACTGAATATTCGCATTCGGAGGGGCAGAGGTAGAGGTCGGTCTTGGGGTTGGAATCCAAGGTGACGATCAACTTCGTCCCCGATACGGTATATGTTCCGTTAGCAACAACAACGGTGGGCACTAAGCCTTGGGCCGTAGCCATATTAGTTTTCCACACATAATGAAATTTACCGTCTTTGGTGAATTGATAATAGATATCCCAATTATCAGCTTCATGATCGTGTTGCCAGGTCCCGACGATGCTAGGAACCTTGGGTTCGTCGTCATTGCCACAGGCGGTAAAGCCAACGCTAAGCAAGGCCAGCAGCATGACTATTAAAGAATAAATGTTCTTTTTCATAATATGAGAAATATAAGCAAAAACAATACGTTTAATTCGTGAATTCGTTGTTGACAATTACTGACGGGTGTAGGCGGCTTGGTCGGCGGGGTTGAAGTTGCCGATGAAGCGTGCGTGGCGTGCTACCTCGGCCTCGCCCATGTTGACATAGACCTTGGCGCTGTCCATGAACAGGTCGGGCTCTTGGCTGGCATCACCGATGAGCAGATAGCCCATGATGATGTGGCCGAGCATCTCGACGAGACGACGGGCGTGGAAGGTGATGTACTCAGGATTCTCAACAGCCTGCACCTTGGCGAAGGTTTCCTCGTAGAGGGCGGTCATTGCCTCGAGTTTGGCCCTCATGGGAGCAACGGCCTCGCTGTACTCGCGGGCGGCGTACTCCTTGATCTGGTTCAGATAGGTGCCCGTGGTGACATGGCGGATGGCGGCAACCACCTGCAACTGGGTCGTACCCTCATAGATGCTGGTGATGCGGGCGTCGCGGTAGATGCGCTCACAGGCGTAGTCGCGCATGAAGCCGCTACCGCCGTGAATCTGCACGCAGTCATAGGCGTTCTGATTGCAGAACTCGCTCGTCATGCCCTTGGCCAGCGGCGTGAAGGCGTCGGCCAGGCGGTTGTAGGCCTTCATGGTCTTGCGCTCCTCGGGGGCGAGGGTGCGCTCGCGGCTGATGGCTTCCAGCGACTTATACATGTCCACAAAGCGGGTGCACTCATACAGCAGGGTGCGCGAGGCATCCAGCTTGGCCTTGATGTTGGCAATCATCTCGCTCACGGCGGGGAAATTGATGATGGCCTTGCCGAACTGCTCACGGCTGCGGGCATAGGCGATAGCCTCCTGATAGGCAGCCTCGCTCACGCCGACGCTCTGGGCAGCGATACCCAGGCGGGCACCGTTCATCAGCGACATCACATACTTGATGAGACCCAGCTTGCGGTCGCCGCACAGCTCGGCCTTGGCGTTCTTGAACACGAGTTCGCACGTGGGGCTGCCGTGGATGCCCATCTTGTCCTCGATGCGGCGCACGGTCATGCCGCCGTCGCGCTTGTCATAGATGAACATCGACAGGCCGCGGCCGTCGCGGGTGCCTTCC
>CACYAW010000012.1 GCA_902772455.1 uncultured Bacteroidales bacterium | reverse complement strand
GTAGCGGCCTGCCAGGTGTCGGTCGTGCCGCCCCAGTCGCTGATGACGGCTCCGTCAAATCCCCACTGGCGCTTCAAGATGCCGTTCAGCAGCGAGTCGTTGTTGCAGCAGTGGATGCCTTGCCACATGTTGTAGCTGCCCATGACGCTCCACACGTGGGCCTCCTCAACAGCCTTCTTGAAGGCAGGCAGATAAATCTCGTTGATGGCACGTTCGCTGGCGTTGACGTTGGCAGCAAAGCGGTCCACCTCCTGGTTGTTCATGAAGAAGTGCTTGATGCAGCAGGCCACGCCGTTGTCCTGGGCGGCCTTGATGTAGGGCACAACCATTTCGCCGGCCAGATAGGGGTCTTCGCCCATGTATTCAAAGGCGCGGCCGTTCAATGGCAGGCGGGCCATGTTCACGCCGGGGCCCAGCAGGATGTCCTTGCCGCGGAAGGCGAACTCCTCGCTTAGGACGTCGCCGTAGAGCGCTGCCAAGTCACGGTTCCAGGTCGCTGCCAGGCAGGTGAGCGACGGGAAGGCCACGATGCTGTCGTTGGTCCACTTGGCAGGTGACCAGGTGTTCCATTCCAGCTCCTCGCGCACGCCGTGAGGGCCGTCGTCCATGTTGAGCTGACGGATGCCCAGGCGGGGCACACCGGCGCTGGTGAATTTGCTCTGGGCATGAATCACTTGGATTTTCTCATGCAGCGTCATGCGCGACAGGGCGTCCTCGACGCGTTGTTCGAGGGGCGCGTTGTTATCCAGGTAAATCGGCTTTGTTTTTTGTGCCGATACGGTGGACGTTGCCAGCATCAGGGCTATGGCAATGGTCGAAATGAATCTTTTCATTATCTCTTGTTTTGGTTATTGGTTATCGTCTTTTGTTGTTGGCTCACACATTACAGTTTGACGGTCACTTGCTTGCCGTTGTACTCTACCAGCTGCCCTGCGGGATTCTCGAGGTCGAGCTCACGGGGATTGTCGCGGGTGATGACAACGACGTTGAAGCGGCGCTGCTTGAGCATACCCTTAAAGTTGCCCTTGCGTTCGCCAATGGTGAGCGTACGCGTGGCTTCGTCATAGTTGAAGTCGATGGTGGCATATTTGCCTTTCTCGTAGTTGTAGTTGGTACCCTCGTCCTCGTAGAGCTGGAACTGGCCGTCGGCACCGGTGTAGACATACAGGTTGATGAGCTCGGCGGGTTTCTCGTCGCTCCACTGTATCTCGGGACCGAAGGGGATGATGCTGCCTTCACGCACATAGACGGGGATGCGGCCATAGGGGGCATCGACGATGAGCTTTTGGCCACCGTTGATAAATTCGCCGCTGTACAGGTCATACCAGCCGCTCTGCTTGGGGAAGTAGACCTGGCGGTTGCGGGCCTTGTAGGTGGCAACGGGGCAAGCCATAAAGGCGGGGCCGAACATCCACTGGTCGGGGATGTCGAGCACGTTCTTGTCGTCGGCAAAGTCCATCACCAGTGCGCGCATGAGCGTGTAGTCCTTGAAATGGGCCCAACCGGCCATCGAGTAGAGGTAGGGCATCATGCGGTAACGCAGCTTGTGGTAATAGACGATGCTCTCATAGGCTGGATGACCCTCGGGGGCGATGTTCCACACCTCGCGCAGGGGCCATTGGCCATGGGCACGGTACAAGGGGATGAAACATCCGAACTGGTTCCAGCGGGCCTGCAGCTCGCGCCATTCGGTCAGGTCGCTGTTCTCGTGGCCCGTTTGGTCAAACTCTTGCTGAGCGGCCACATAGCGGTTCTCGACACAGAAGCCACCCTGGTCCATGCCCCAGAAGGGGATGCCCGACATCGAGAAGTTTAAGCCGGCAGTCATCTGGGCACGCATGTCTTCCCAACGGGTGCCGATATCGCCGCTCCATGTGGCGGTCGAGTAGCGCTGCTCGCCGGCAAAACCGCTGCGGGTGAGCAGGAACACGCGCTTGTTGTTGCCAGTGGCACGCTGGCCGGTATAGATAGCGTCGGCATTGACGATAGAGTAGGCGTTGAACCACATGGGTGTGCAGTCGCGTATGTTGGGCTCGCTGGCGTCCATCCACCAGGCATCGATGGCATAGTTGTATTTCTTGTACAGGTTGTCGTTCATCTGTTTCCAGAACAGCTTGCGGGCACCTGCGTCATAGGCATCATAGAAAGAACCGCGGAATCCCAGCCAGTCGTGGATGTCGTCAACGATGGCTTGCCTGTAGATCCAGCCTTTGGCATCAAGGGCCTTGTAATTGTCGACGGTCTCATAGAACTTGGGCCAAACGCTGATCATGAATCGGCCGCCCATGGCATGTACCGAGTCGAGCATGGCCTGAGGGGTGGGGTAGCGCGACGCCTCAAAGGTGTGGTCGCCCCAGTTCTCCAGTTTCCAGTAGTTCCAGTCTTGCACAATGTTGTCGATGGGGATGCGGCGGTTGCGGAACTCGGCCAGCGTCTGCTCGATGTCTTGCGAAGTTTTGTAGCGCTCGCGGCTCTGCCAGAAGCCCAGCACCCACTTGGGATACAACGAAGCCTTGCCCGTGAGGGTGCGGTAGCCCGAGATGATTTCGTCAAAGTTCTGACCGGCGATGAAGTAGTAATCCATGTCGCGGCTCATCTCGCTCCACACGGTGAGCTGCTCACGTTCGGCAGCGCTGCGGGGTGCCGACACGCGCAGTCCGCAATAAGACACGTCGCCGTCGGGCTGCCACTCGATGCGCAGTTGCGTCTTTTTGCCTGAAGGCACCTGGGCAGTAAATTTCCATGCGTTGGGGTTCCATGCCGTGCGCCAGCGCTCGGGAACCACTTCCTCGCCGCCAATGTACACCTTGATGTAGCCGGCATAGTAGAGGATGAACTGGCGCAGGGTCTCGCTCACGCGTCCCTTGGGCTCGATGAAGCCTTCATAGACCACCGTCGCGCCGTTCAGGGCAAAGCCCTTCGGCAGGTTCTTGATGCCGCCGGGCTCGGTCAACTTGCCCAGTTCCGATCCTGTGGGCATGTCAAACTCATAATAGAGGGAGTCCTCGCCGCGCATCAGGCGATGGCCGTTCTTGTCGGTATAGGTGCCCGTCAGGCAGCCTTTCTTGCCGTGCTTGTCATAGAGGTTGAAGGCACGGTTGAGCTGCAGGTAGTCCTCGGGGTTGCCAAAGCGGCAATAGCTGTAGCTGTCCCACAAGATGCCGTAGCCGTTGGTGCTCAGTACCATGGGCACGCTCACCTTGGTATTATACTGGAACAGGTCCTCGTTCTTGCCCTTCATGTTGAGTTCGCCCGACTGGTGCTGTCCCAGGCCATAGAGCGCCTCATCTTGGTTCTCGAACTTGAGCGTCCAGGTCAAGCCCTTGCTCTGAGCATCGGTTAGGGTGCCGACGCCGATTTCGCGCTCCGGCACCTTGAATGGCTTGAACGACTTGCCGCCCACGGCCTCAGTCGCCAGGACCTTGCCGTCGGCGTCGGTGAACTTGATGCGGCCGTCGGCCTTGTTGACGGTAGCCGTCACGTTCTTGGCCTTGACGCAATAGCTGTCGCCATTGTCGGTGACCGTGAACTTGGGCTTGGTCGTTTGCGGCACAATCATCAGGCTGGCCGGCTTGATCGGCAGCTGTGCCTCGCAGGTGGACTGCACGCGCACGATGTTGTCGTTCACCACTTGCAGGCGTACCACGCGGGCAGCACCTGCCTGAGCATTCTCGATATCGATTGTCACGAAGTTGCCTTCGGTCTTGACGGCGGCCTGTGCCACAGTGGCATACAGCGCAAATGCCGTCATCAAAAACAGTTGTATGGCTATTTTCATTTTATATTATGCTATAAACGTACAAATTTACTAATAAATTCCAAAAAATCCCGCATTTCATAAGTTATTTATCTTTAATTTGGCCAAATGCCAGACTTGGCAACATGCATCGCCGAGCGAGAAAGATTTATCCTTATCACCGAAAATTTGTGAAAGCCGAGGACTATAGAGTTGGCTTTAATGGTTAAGCCGCATCCAAATTTGTCTAAATCTAAGAGAAAAGGAGCATTTAGCAAAGATTTTTGCTACCTTTGTATGGTTTTTGATGCACTTCTTGCTTCTAAAAAGCAAACAAGATGAAATAACCAACAATTAATAAAGACTAATTATGGAAGAAAAGAATCAAGCAATTAGCGATGAGCAGTACTTGCAGGAACTGCGTCAGCGCATCAATGAAAAAGCTGAGAAAATGATTGCTTTCGGAATGGGAAGTAAGCTTGGTTGGATAGTAGCATTTGTTATTCTTTTTGTGTTTGCGGCATTAAGCTACTACTTTGGTTGGATTGATGATTTTTGGGCTTTAAATGCTTTTGCTTTCGTTATTGCTAGCGCAATTACTGCTTTTATAATTGGAATGATCATGCATCACCATGTTGCTGCTATGAAAAAAGCTGGAAATGCTCCGCAGCAATATCGTGCAGCGAAACGGTTAATCAAAACCGAACAAATGGCATTGCCAATTATCCTTGCCGTTGCGTTTCTTGCCAAAGATATTGTCAAGACTAATGGAACTGATTTTGCTGCAGGCCTGTTCGCATCATGTTTCATTATTGTTATTGGCATTATTTGGACTTCGGCAAGACCACAGTCGTCTATCGATACGGATTTTTATAATGATGTTGAAGAATTAGGCGAATATAAATGAACCAATACGTCGCTTAGTGAATTTTAAGAGCTAAATCGGTTGGATTACTTTTGTCTGGTAAACCAACCGATTTTCTCATGATACTCACCCTCAACGGGCAGCATGCCGCCCTCAAGAAAGTCTCGTCACCAGAGAACGACTCGGACAACCGCATTTCAATGGTAAACCGCAGAAATCCAGCGCCTAAATTTGAAGCGTGATCCTGTTGCTTCTTTCGAGCGATATCTCAAGAATCAGAAAGAGTCGTTAAAAGATTGTGATTTAGTATTCTATGATTCTAGTTGGTTTTTGTCATGATTATTAGATTTATGCTTAACAATAGTTGGTTAATTGAATTATAATGATTATATTTGTAGCTTTAAAAGTTTTTCCTTTATTGACTTTTACCGAAAAATCAACTTAATAAACTAATTATAAACCATTTAACAACTTTACGATTATGAAGAAATTATTATTCCTCTTTGTTTTCACTGTGATGACAGGTTTTTGTGCCATGGCACAAAACACGTTAATGGCAACCCTCTATCACGAAGGAGACATCAGTGTATTCTATGGCGTCGATGCCATCAAACTTGCCAACGATGCGGCCGTTGACGGCGACATTATCTCCCTGACAGGAGGCACCTATAACGGTACCACGCTCACCAAGGCGGTGACCTTGCGCGGCACTGGCGTGTTCCCCAACGAGGATGCTCAGACCCTGGCCACCCGCATCTCAGGTGATTTCTCTATCAATATTGCCGACACCGAGCATAAACTCGTTATCGAGGGCATCAACTTCTTGAACACCTTCTATAATCAGCACAACATCGATAGTTGCACGTTCAAGAAATGCATTTTCAGAAAATTCAATTTTTCATATTACACCAGCCTAATTTTTAGGTCAGGAACTTTTATTAACTGCTATATCTCTGAATTATATACAGGTTCTTGGGGTCAAGGATCTATTTCATTGGTTAATTGTTTTATCAATGAAATCAATGAGTATAACAGTAGTAATTATAATGTCTACACCTGCGACAACTGCGTCATCGGCCTAAATAGGGATGGAACAACCTACGAGATATGTTACTCATCGTTCAACAACTGCATCTTCTTTGGCAAAGAAAACGACTGCGGCAAGCTAGGTATTACCAATTCTGTAGTCAACTGCTTGGCCACCGGCCCTGGCATGAGTGCGATTTTTGATAACTTCCTTGTGGGCAGCAACACCATTATCGAAGATATCACAACGATTTTCAAAGACTTCAACGGCACCAACTATACTGAGAACATGACCTTTGAACTGACCGATGAGGCTGCCAGAACGTATCTGTGCGCTGACGGCTCCCAGATTGGCCTATACGGCGGTACTGTTCCCTTCGACTTTGGCATGCCGGCATTAAAGCTCGTCAAGTGTGTGGTTTCCAACCAATCGACCCCTGACGGCAAAATCCATGTTGACCTTGAGGTAGAAGGCATCAAGTAACCATTATTGACGTTCGTTTCACGCGTTAATCATTATCACGATGATGACTAAGTCACGACAATACCTCTTGTTTGTGGTGATGTCGCTATGCATCTTCACTGGTGGATGGAGCACCGATGGCTTTAGTACCGTCCGAGCGGCTGCATCGCCCATGAAGGCTGCTCTGGGGCGAGCGGTCAATGCCGACAATGACATCACCTGCCTGTGCTGGATTGACGGCACCTTGTTCTGCCGTGACATGCTGCCGCCAGCGGGCGGCAAGCTCAGTTGGCAGATAGACGTATCTGATCTGGCTGACGGCATGCACGATGTGTACATCCAGGCCCTTGACACCAACGGGGTGGTGAGCCGCACCAACCACACGTTGTTCTACAAAGTGCCAGCACCGCCCGAGAACGGCGAGATCACCTGCTTGTGCTGGATTGACGGCACCTTGATTTGCCAGGATCCGTTGCCCGCAGTTGGCGGCAGCCTCCATTGGCAGTTCGACGTCTCTAATTTGGCCGATGGAATGCATGATGTGTATATCCAAGCGGTGGATAACAACGGAGCGGTGAGCCGCACCAACCACACGCTATTCTATAAGGTGCCTGCGCCACCCGAGAACGGCGAGATCACCTGCCTGTGTTGGATTGACGGCATTTTCTTTGCCAAAAAGTCACTACCCCCCACTGGTGGCAGCCTCAGCTGGCAGCTTGATGTGTCGGAATTGACCGATGGCATGCACGATGTGTACATCCAGGCGGTGGACAACAACGGAGCGGTGAGCCGCACCAACCACACGCTGTTCTTTAAGACTACACCACAGCCCACAACCGCTATCATGCGATTGGATTACGACATCGACGGCATACAGTCAGGTGTGCTTTCCACCGATGTCCATAATGGCTTATATCACTTTGACATTGACGTAGACAAACTCACTGACGGCATGCATTGTCTTACCTGCTTCCTGAGAGATGATAACGGCTATGTCGCTACGATTCAACGCCACTTCCTTAAGATTCCGCAAGACGGCTACGGCGTGAAACGCTATGAGTACTGGCTTAACCAGAAAGACAGCGTAAACATTCCGGTGAACGTGGAATTGGATGAACTTGCCGACCCGTTCATACTGGTAGATAGCTTGATGTTTGAGCACTGGCCCATCCGCAGCAGCTACTTCCATTTTGCCGTTGAGCAGGGCAATCCTGTGGTCTATGCGCTCAATGATCTGCATGTGTGCTTCTATGACAAGGAAGACCGCTGCCTTGCCCTTTCGCGCCCATTCGTCGACATCGCCGTCAAGGAGAATGTGACCGACATCACCCTGCTGGAACCTGGTGACACAAAGACCGCCCCGCGGCCTGGGGAGAACGAGATCCTGTGGTACAAGGTGGTGGCACAACGCGGCGACGGCCTGTACTTCAAGGCTGACCGTGCCTGCACGATACAGATCTTCTCGCCCACTGGTGAGGAACTGAGCGCCCTGTCGGGCACAGAATCCACCGTTTGGGGCGGCATCCATGCCCCCGCCAGTGGTACCTTCTACATCGCCCAGCACGACATGACCGCTACCAACGGTACGACACTGTCCATCAGTTACCAGCATGCCGATCCCGTTGTCGAGGATGACTGGGAGGTGCTCAAGCGTTTCTACAACAAGTACCACAACCAGCACTTCACGTGGGACATGAGCGACCGCTACAATGCCATCGACTTTGAGGGCTTGACCGTTGAGATGGGCCGTGTGACCTCGCTTTCACTGCCGGGCAAGTCGTTGCAAGGCACCTTCCCGACAATGCTGCTTGAACTCAGCCAGTTACGCGACCTCAATCTGGGCAACAACAAGCTGAGCGGAGATGTCGCCAGTGACATTTCAAGCTACATCAGCGAGAAGAACATTAAGCCCACAGCCATGCATCAGTTGAACCTGAGTGGCAACAAGTTTACAGGCAATGTGGGTGCGTTGGCTGCATTGTTTGCCAACCTCACTGCGCTGGACGTGAGCGCCAACCGCTTCGACCAGATTGAACCCATGGTGAAGTCTGCTGTGACGCTTAACCTAAGTAACCAGGCACTGCAGGGCATCGGAGATTTGACCGTTGACTACGCGACGTTCATCAGTTCGCTTCCCGCCATCTGCCGCTATAATCACCCGGAACAAAAGTTCTCGAACAACATCAATGTTCAGTTGAGCAACGACGGGCAGTCACCACACTGGATATGGACACTGTCAGCCAACAACGGGCAATACACGACAGGAGGATCATCGGCCTATTATGGTGACAACGGACAGGCAGTGGCTGGCGCCACCAGGTTGCCTGGCACCTGGCCCAACCAGCAGAACAACGTGCAGCTGCAGTTCTTATTCAACAGAGGTGACGCCAACCTGAACGGTATCATCGATATCACCGACCTGCAAGCGATGGTGAACTTCATCTTCAGTGAATACAACAAACCTTTCAATTTCACGGCAGCCAACCTCAACAATGATGAAATCCTCAATGTGCAGGATGTCGTGGGAGAAACGGGACTGTTGCAAGAACAGATGCCTGGGATGAACATTCCTGCAAACCATCGTGCGCCTGCCGAAGACATTGCTGCCCAAGCAGCACTCGACTGGATTGACGGCGTGCTCTATCTGAACAGCACTGTACCAGTGGCTTCGATGGACATCGTTAACAAGGCCGATAACATCGAGTGGCTGCTGAGTGACTTGAGCATGATTGTCAGCACGACCAGCGGGGAACAAGGGCTGCATTCAGTCGTTTACTCGCTTGGCGATGCTGTGATACCGCCTGGGAAGACTGCGATTGCCAAGACCGCAACGCGTGAACCCAGCATTGTAGCAGCCACGCTCAGTGACCCCGAAGCCGAACTCATACCTGTCAGGATCAACACTGGCGCTGCCGGACTGAAACCCGTTACCGCCGATGGCTTTAATTGCCATTGGGATGGTACAAGCCTGGTATTCACCAGTGGAATGGACATGAACAACGTGGACATCGTCGTGTACGCTATCGATGGCCGCATGGTCCTTGACAAGCATCTGAACCTGCTGCCAATCGGCACAACTGCCATTGATGTACGGGAAGTTTTGGACATGTACCAACCCTACATCGTTGTTGTGCGACAGCAACGACAACTCATTGCTACTCAAAAATTAACTCCAATACGTTAAGCCCATGTCAACAAAACGAAAATGGACGCTATGGATGGCCCTGATGTGCTGCTTGTGCATGGGCCTCCAAGCTAACGCATCCAATAAATTATACATTCCTGATGTGCTAATGGAGCAAGGCGGAAGCATCGCCTTGCCCGTGAACATTGAGAATGATGACCAAATCGTGGCCGTGCAGTTCACGCTGACAGTGCCCGACGGCTTTTTCATCAGCCCTTCCACCTCGACGCTCACCGACAGGGCCGACGGCCATGTGCTGCGCGTCAAGAACGTGAAAGGAAATGACTACCTGTGCATGATCTATTCCCCCGACATGACTCCCTTGAGGGGGAATAGAGGTACCGTACTAAACCTGATGCTCCATGCGCCCACCAACGCCAATCAGGATCAGTCCTATGCAATGGTGATGACCGACGCGGCACTTAGCGATGCCGACATGAACAATGTGCTCACCGACGTTGCGGTTGGCTCTATCACCATTGCCTCTCAACCTGACCTCATCGTGACCAATGTCACTGCCAAGACAGACCATTACGCCCCTGGTGACCGAATGATCGTTTCTTGGAGAGTCAAAAATGTAGGACACTCGTCAACCCGAGGCGGATGGAGTGAACACATTTCTCTCGTGAACGCGAATGGCTCGACATGCCTGCTGGGCACCGTTCGCTACAGCGAAACACTAGCAGCCAACGGTGTCGTGTCACGACAGGCCGACGTGTTTATTCCAAAAATTCCCGGCGTCAGTGGTAACGTGGTGCCACAGGTGCAAGTGGTACCCAATAGCGACTGCGGCGAGCGGGAAGAAATGCAGGTCAACAACACTGCAACCGGACCAGCTATCGAACTTGACGCGTTCCTGTATCTTGAACTGCAGCAGAACTCAATTGCCGAGAACAGCAATGAGAAACTGCGAATGACGGTAACGCGAAGCGGCAACCGCGAACAGGAACTAACGACTGCCCTATCATCCAGCGACAGCCGCCTGAGTGTTCCCCCAACGGTTATTCTGGGGTCGGGACAATCCAGCGTCTATGCCTACGGCACGCTGGTGGACAACTCATCCCTTGACAACAACGACCAGGACACAATCACCGTGAGCGCCACGGGATACCAAGGCGCTGCCGCAGTGTTGACCATCGAGGACAGTGAATATGCGGAACTCACGTTGACTTCGTCGAAACGTGAACTTACCGAGGGCGAGTCACTAGAACTGACCATCACGCTGCCCAAGGCCCTCAACAAGGATGTGACCGCATCGATTTCCTGTGATGCGACCAGTCGGTTTGAATACAACACTAAAGTTGTCATTCCCGCGGGTGAGACCACAGGCCGAGTGACCGTCACGGCCATTGATGACAATGAGCCGGCACTGGATCAGGAGGTAACGTTTATCGCCTCATGCGAAGGCTTTTCTAACGATGAGGTTTGGGTAACCCTGCACGACAACGACATCCCCACGATGGAATTGACGCTCACACCGACCACTGTGAGCGAGGCCAGTGGCCCAAATGCCATCATGGCGGTCTTGCGGCGGCTGGACCACAAGGACAGCAACATCACTATCCAAATGACTGACGATGGCCCGGGCGACTTGTTTTATAACAAGACCTTGAGGATGGATGCCGGCATCGACGAAATCAGGTTCACGATTGGGATGATTGACAATGGTATTGTGGACGGTGACCGAATTGAGAACATCACTGCCGCCATCTACATCAAATCTTGCTCTTGCTCGGCAAGTGGCGGATCGGCAGGCAATGTGACCAAGCAGATCACCATCACCGACAATGACGGTCCCGCCATCACGCTCAAGTCGTCACGTTCAACGTTGACCGAGGGCGAGGAAGCTGTCTTTACCGTCACCCGCAATGCCGAACTCAACAAGCCGTTAACAGTAACGCTCACCAGCGACAAGGACGCCGCCGTTTCCTATAGCCACGACGTGACATTTGCCGCAAGTCAGACAACTACCACAGTTACCGTCAAGGCCATAGGCAGTCCGCAAGGCGATGCAATCATCGCCTTCGAGGCATCGGCAACCGGCTATTCCAGCGGCACATGCTGGCTGATGATCAGCAACACGCGCCTGCCTGATGCCCAGATCAGCGACCTGCATCTGTCGGCCACTCAAATTAAGGTTGGTGAAAGCGTTGATGTGACATTCACCGTGGAGAACTCTGGTGTGGACGATCTGCCCGAGGCCTTCCGCATTGGCATTTATTGTGATGACAACAACACGCTGTTGACACCAGTTTACACGACAAGTGTGCTCAAGCCGGGAGAACAGCAGAGTCTGACCAAGTCGATAACTCTGCCCGATGTGGTTGGCGTTCATGAAGTATATGCCGAAGCTAATGACACGCGCCGCGTCAGGGAAACGATGTATGCCAACAACACATCAGAGCATGCCGCAATTACCGTCGTTTCGCCCTACATGGCAACTCTGTCAACCGACAAGACCAAGTATCAGATGGGGGACACTGTGAGATTCACTGGCAAACTTACCGGCGACAGCATCGCCAACATCGCCGTCGAAATCTATGTCATCAATGACGGCTACCGCCATGTCATCCCGACAAACAGTGATGAAAACGGCAATTTCTCAGCCACATACGCTCCATTCGCCCTTCAAATGGGCCACTTCGTCGCCGGTGCCTGCTACCCAGGCGCCAAAGCGACCGATGAACTAACCGCCTTCGACGTCTATGGACTGAGACATGCTTCAAGTGATGTACTTGCTTTTAGCATGATTCTCGGCGAAACGCGTTCCTCCACTATCAGATTATTGAATCCTGGCATTTTGGCACAGCATAATATCCGTGTCAAGGTTTTGTCAAAGCCCGAAAATTTCGACTTGCAGTTCAATACCATCTCTAAAATAGATGGAGAACGGCATATGGATCTTGCTTTCACAGTCAAAGCAAATGCTCTGACAGAAACCAATGAATGGCAAAAAGCAAAAATTGAAATCATCTCTGATGAAGGAGCCTCGTTGCAGGCAATTCTATATCTTTATTGCCGTTATTCAAGCCCTCAGCTGGTAGCAAATACTAATCAAATTAACACAACCATGACTTATGGTGTGCCACGAGAGTATCCAATTACAGTGACTAATATGGGTAAGGGCACTACAGGAAGCATAACAGTTAGTATTCCTAGTTGGATGCAGTCCTCAACGCCATTGACACTACCAGCGCTCGAAACAAGCGAAAGCACGCAGATTATACTTAAATTCGTTTCTAATGATAATATGCAGTTGAATGTGCCCATTACCGGCACAATCGCAATCAACTGTGAATATGGCAATGGCATTGCTATACCTTATAAGGTAGAACCTGTTTCGGATGAAACGGGAAGACTCATTGTTGACGTTTGTGACGAGTACACTTTCAATACTACCGAGGCCCCTCATGTGCAAGGGGCCAACGTCATCATTAAGCACCCAACTACAGGTGCTGTGGTTGCGCAGGGTGTCACAGGTTCTGACGGAATATTCACCACTACCATACCCAAAGGGTATTACCGCCTCACCGTGACAGCCGATCGGCATGAATCCTACAACAATTATATTTTGGTCGACCCTGGGAAGGACAACCACAAAGAAGTATTTATTCCCTTCCAAGCCATTATTGTAAACTGGGATGTGGTAGAAACCGAGGTAGAAGATGAATATGAATTAGTACACACTTACACGTACGAGACAAATGCACCGATGCCAATTGTTGTCATTGATGGTCCTTCACAGATTGACGGTGAAAGTTTTGCCATCGGAGAATCCAGATTATTGTATTATACAGTAACCAATCTAGGTTTGATGACAGCATATGATGTTCAACTCGGCTTGATCGGAGAGACAGAATACTGGTCATTTGAGCCATTAGTAACAATCGAGTCTATAGATTTGCCACCGCATCAATCGATTGTAGTTCCTATGTTGCTTACACGATTGGAAGGAAGTGACACAATAAATACCCCCTCTTTAAACCTGTCTCCTAATCGGCATAAAGATGATTGCCCATTATTTCGAGTAATCGGGAAATATTTGGTTGTATGTTCTGATTATAGTTATGTTTTGTCTTTCAAGCGTTATGTTAGAATTGGTTCTTGTATAGGTCCACCACTACCACCAGAACCTGAAATAGGGGATGGTTATATTTGCGATTATTGGCCATTCCAAATATTGTGCGAGGAAGGTGATGGATTTCCTGACATAGAGTGCAATTTTGGATGCCAATTACTCAAAGCGATAATTGAGGCTATCAAAGAACTAATATCTATAACAGAAACTGATCATTGTAGAATGTATCTCATTGAGGAGCACTGGGAACAAATTATGCCATCCGTTCCACGTGATAAGCATTCTATGAAAACATCTGGCTCCAAGACTGCAGGCTATGATTGGAGAGATTTGTTATTGCCTATTCAGAATGGATTGCTATCCTCAAGCGAGGTTATAAACCAATTTATCAGTTATGCCGAAAATGTGCTAGATGACATTTGGAAATATGATATACACCAAGCAAAAATGAAGAGTACATCTTCCAACTATGACTGGGAGGAGATTTATTGTTGTTATCTTGCGCTCCTCGCCCAACAGTACCACTATGCTTTGGATGCTTATCATGAATTGTATGGTGATTCTATCTGGTATTGTGAGAATGATGACGTTACCATGCATGGATTCTGGAACAGAGTTTCAGAATTGGATGAGAACCAGATCTCTTACGAATCCTTACTACCGTATAAACCCTCAAGTACGACAAATGAGCAACTGCAAGCACTTGTGGACCGGGTGAACAACACTTACGACGGCTCGACATTGTTGCCGCGCATTAATGTTGATACACTCAACTATTACATGAACTTAGTTGAAGTATACAACGAATGGGCTATGCAGTTGGGATATGAATCAATGGCAGAGCTCTTCAACGTTGCCAACGAAGACTTTAATTCAAAGTTAGATGAAGAAGAGAGTTCTGTCTGTGCGACGGTAACGCTGCAGTTCTCGCAGCAGATGGTGATGACGCGTCAGGCATTCCGTGGTACATTGACCGTGTTTAATGGGCATGACTCCATTGCTATGCAGGACGTGAAACTGATGCTTAAGGTTACCGACGAGGACGGTAACGTCGCCACTAGCCATGAGTTCCAAATCAATGCCGAGTCACTTAAGGGATTTAATGGGCCTCTCGATTTGGATGGCGGATGGCGCCTTGAAGCGGGAGAGACAGGTACGGCAACCATCTTGTTTATTCCCACCAAGTATGCCGCTCCGACCCACGAACGGGTATATTCGTTTGGCGGTAGCATCAGTTACATCGACCCGTTCACTGACCTGCTGGTGACGCGAGAACTGTTCCCCGTGCAACTAACAGTGAAACCGTCGCCTAACCTCGCACTGGATTACTTCATGCAACGCGACCTCTATGGTGACGACCCATTGACGACCGATGTGGTTGAACCAATAGTACCTGGCGAGTTTGCCCTCATCATCGACAATCAAGGCTATGGTGACGCCACCAATGTAAGAATGGTGACCAACCAGCCTGAAATCATCGAGAATGAGAAGGGCCTGCTCATTGACTTTGAGTTCATCAGTTCTCAACTGAACGGGCAGGATGCTGTGCTGGCAATGGGCCAGAGCATACCCACCGAGTTCGGCACCATTGGCGCACACAGCCAAGCTTATGCACAGTGGTGGCTGCAAAGCACTTTGTTGGGGCACTTTACCGAGTATGACGTTAAGGCGACACACGTCACCAGCTATGGCAACGAGGATCTGTCACTGCTCGATACTGTTAGGGTGCATGAACTGATTCATGGTTTCACGACAACAGACGCCTTGAGCAAACAGATGCGTGGCTTCCTGGTCAATGACCTGCCCGATGCCGATGATTTGCCTGATGCCATTTATTTCACTAATGCTACGGAGGAAAATGCAGTCTTGTCAACAGCCAAGTTGACCCACGTCAATGATACGCAGTATAGGCTTGAGGTTTCTTCGTCAGCACCTGGCTGGAATTACGGCTCGCTCGTTGATCCCACTAACGGCAAGCGCAAACTTGTCAGCATCGTTCGCCAAAGCGATGGAAAAGTCCTATTTACCGACAACATTTGGACGACTGACCGCACTTTGCGCGATGGCTTAGAATGGCTCTATGAGAACAGGTTACATTACATTGTGGAGATGGCGGGATTGACCGAGACTTATCTCCTCACATTTGAAACAAGGCCTGAAGTTGAGTTGGAGGTGCAGCAGTATATTGGAGTGCCTGCCAACGGTGTGGTGCTCACCGAACCGCTCACTCATGTCACCGTCAAGTTTAACAAACCTGTGCAGGCGACAACATTCACCATTGATGACATTACCATGGCTTGCCAGGGTAAGCCTGTTGATGTGTCATCGGTTGCCATCACTGCATTGAGCCACGATATGTTTGAACTTGACTTGACAACTGCTACTACCGAAGACGGTTTCTATGTACTAACAGTTCAGACTGCTGGTATCATGGATCAGGAAGGCTATTGTGGCTCCACTGGCAAGCAGGCTACTTGGATTCAGTTTGCTGGTGGTAACATCTTGCTCACAGTTAGCGTTGAACCTACAAATGGCGGTACTGTTCAACCCACAATGGGCGTTTACAGCTACGGCGAATCGGTTCACATGATGGCACAACCTGAGCCTGGATTTGTCTTCTTGTATTGGAAACAGGGTAATGACATCATCAGTCGTGATGCTGAGTTTGATTTCCTGTTATTGGACAACGCACATCTTACAGCGGTATTCCAGCCAATTCAGTGCAGCGTTGAGATTATCTATGATCCTGAACAGGGTAGCGTCGTGAATGGCGTGAGTCAAGTATGTACCTTCGGTACAGAGCTCACGCTTGAGGCGATTCCATCCGATGGCTATGAATTTGATTCATGGAGAGTGAACCACAGGAAATATAGTACTGACCCTGTCATATCTGTAACTATTGACGGTGATATGGTGATTGAGGCTGTCTTCAAGAAGAAAGGAGAACCCGAGGTCACCCACGCTCCATATATTCAGACAGAGATTAAACTCAAGGAGGTGATCATCACTGCAATTGGCGATGGAGAAGTCTTGCTCTATGTGGATGGTGTGATGGTTGATAATCCTTATTCAGTTGCACGCCAAATTGACGATGTAACAATAACCATCTCGGCTACAGCTAAAGAGGATGGCAAACTCATCAGCGAACCCACGACAATCGAATTTGTGGTTCCTAAGCTTGACAGTGATGGCATTGATGATTCTTACATTGATGAAAAGGAAGTTGCAAATATTCGATACTTTAATTTGATGGGTCAAGAAATGACCGAGGTAAATGGCGCTACTATTGTAGTCGTTTCATACACTGACGGTAGCATCCGAGTCGTTAAGGTAATGAAGTAGTTCCTGCTTGTTCTGGCAATTAAGGCGATTCTTTTTGGGGAATCGCCTTAATTGTTATATCCCTGACCGCATCATTCGTGTCCATTAAATAATCTCGATAGTCATTACAAATTTCTGATTTCTAGCTAATTATACGTGTGTTTGAGATAACGGATTTTATACTATGGAATATTTTAGGAAAAGGCACCGAAATTCATTGAAAAATCTCTGAATTTCAGCGCCTAAATTGGAAGTGTGATCCTGCAGGGGCTTTCTGACGGTATCTCAAGAGTCGTTATGATGCGTTAAAAGATTGTGGTTTTGTGGTTTATGACTGACCGCCATCCCGTAATAATTGTCGAAAATCCCTGTAATACCACAAAGGATGGGTACATTGAATCCCCAAAAAACCGCTGTTTGTCAAGTTGAATTAACTGCTCCAACACTATAGGTTTTCGGTGTTATTTTGTAAATTTGCAGGTTAAATGGGACGTGGATTTTTGATAGCGGCGCCGAATAGTGGCTCGGGCAAGACGACTGTTGCTCGGGGGCTGATGGCATTGTTTGTCCGCAAGGGGTATCTGGTTCAGCCGTTTAAGTGTGGGCCTGACTATATCGACACCAAGTTTCATGCTGCGGTGTGTGGCCGGGCTAGCATCAATCTGGATACGTTCATGGCCACACCTGAGCATGTGCGGGAATTGTTTGACCGCTATGGCGCGGATGCCGATGTGCGCGTGGTCGAGGGCATGATGGGCCTGTTCGACGGCTATGACCGCGACAAGGGTTCGTCGGCCGAGATTGCCCGTGTGTTGGACCTTCCTGTTGTGTTGGTGGTAGATGCCAAGTCGGCGGCTTACTCGATGGCGGCGCTCATTTCGGGCTTCGTCAATTTCCGTAAGGATGTGCGCATCAGCGGCGTGATCTTCAATCGTGTGGGGTCGACAAGGCATTTCGCCATGCTGCAGCAGGTGTGCGATGACTTGGGTGTGGTGTGCTATGGCTATCTGCCCAAGAAGGCCGAACTGGAACAAGGCTCACGCTATTTGGGGCTGGACTTCAGCGAGAAACCCGAAAGCGAACTGTTGGTTGAATTGCTTGAAAAGAATGTGGAATGGCAACGGCTCTTAGAACTTTGATTGCACGCAACGATGAGTCGTTCTCCTTTATTTATCAGGAGAATATCGACCGGTTGGAGAATGTGTCTTTCTTTGACCCCGAGGCTGACGTGCCTTGCCTTGACGATGTGGCATTGCTCTATCTCCCAGGCGGTTATCCCGAGAAGCATCTCGAGGCATTGGTGACTGCTGAAGCGACTCGACGTGCCATCAAGGAATATGCCGAGCGTGGGGGATACATCATCGCCGAGTGTGGTGGAATGATGTACCTGTGTGAGAAGATTGTCACCGACGAGGGCGAATTTCCCATGTGCGGCGTGCTGCCTTACACCATCACGGCCCGCAAGCAGGACCGCAAACTCTCGCTGGGTTACCGCCGCTTCATGCTCGATGGCAAGGAATACCGTGGGCACGAGTTCCACTACACGCAGTTCATGGGTGAGTCACCGATCTCGGTGGCTCAAGTCTATAATGCCAAGGGCGAGCCTGTGCCGACGCCAGTCATCCGATACAAGAACGTATTGGCCAGTTACACCCATATATATCAAGTTTGGAACATGTTCCAAACTTGAGTTTAGAGTTTAGGGTTTAGAGTTAAGAGAAGCTTTCGGCAATAAATAGAGATTGAAGAATGAAACAGATATATACCAAGACCGGTGATGAGGGCATGACCAGCCTGCGTGACGGGGTGAGGGTCACAAAGGATGACCCGCGCATCGAGGCCAATGGTCAGATTGACCAATTGAACGCCCATTTGGGCGTTGTGCGCTCGATGCTCGACGAGACGCAAGATGTTGCGTCTCGACAACTCATCCATGCCGTGCAGCGCGAGTTGATGACGGTGATGAGCCACATCGCCACACCCGAGGGCAGCGTCAATCCCCGGGAACTGCATGTCCATGAGATTACAGCAAAGTTGGAGCAGGCTATCGACATTGCTGATTATCAAGGTGGTTTCGTTGTGCCTGGAGATGGGTCGCAGTTGGCCGCTTTCATCCACTTGGCACGCACTCAGGCACGCACGGTGGAACGCCGCTTGTGGTCATTGAACCGTGAGCATCCTGTTAATAATGGCATTCTGGTGATGATGAACCGCCTGTCCGATTATCTGTTTGTTTTAGCCAACGAAAAAGAATGAATATCAAGCGATTGCATCCAGTGATGTTTGCCGGGACGGGCAGCGACGTGGGCAAGAGCGTCGTTGCTGCGGCTTTTTGCCGCATTTTTAAGCAAGACGGTTACAGTCCGGCCCCGTTCAAAGCCCAAAATATGGCGTTGAACTCCTATGCGACGCCCGAAGGTTTTGAAATCGGCCGTGCTCAGGCCGTTCAGGCCGAGGCGGCAGGCATCCCTTGCCACACCGACATGAACCCGTTGCTGTTGAAGCCTCAGTCTGACCACACTTCGCAGGTTATTCTGCACGGCAAGCCCATCGGCAACAAGAATGCCTATGACTATTGGCGCCGCGGCACGTCGGACATCGATTATCGGCGTGAGGTGTGCGATGCTTTCGACCGTTTGGCTCCCCGCTACAACCCCATCGTGATGGAGGGGGCGGGCAGCATTTCGGAGATTAACCTGCGTGACACCGACCTGGTAAACCTGCCCATGGCGCGTCATGCCCATGCCGATGTCATCCTGGTGGGCGATATCGACCGGGGTGGGGTGTTCGCCTCGGTTTATGGCAGCATCGCCTTGCAGGCACCCGAGGACCGTCGCCTCATCAAGGGAATCATTATCAATAAGTTCCGAGGCGATATGCGCCTTTTCAATGAGGGACGCAAGATGCTGGAGGAGATCTGCGGTGTCCCAGTGCTGGGCGTCATCCCTTACTACAAAGACATATATATCGAGGAGGAGGACAGCGTGGCCTTGGTGCAGAAGTCGATGCAGGCCGAGCGTGGCAAGGTCAACGTGGCCGTTATTATGCTGCGTCACCTGTCCAATTACACCGACTTTGACGCGCTGGAGCGTGACCCGCGTGTTCATCTGTTCTATACCAACAATACCGAGGACATCAAGAAGGCCGACATCATCATCCTGCCGGGCACCAAGTCCACCTTGCACGACCTGTATGAGCTGCGTCGCAACGGTTGTGCCCAGGCCATCGTCAGGGCGCATCGCGAGGGTGCTGCCGTGCTGGGTATCTGCGGCGGTTACCAGATGATGGGTGTCGAGGTGCTTGACCCCGACCATGTTGAGGGTGACATCGAGCGCTTGCCGGGCTTGGGCCTGCTGCCCACGACCACCACGATGAACGGCGACAAGCAGACGCGCCAAGTCACTTGCCAGTATGGGCAAGGCTACGAGATTCATCAGGGAGAGACGCACCCCATGGACGATGCCAAGCCCTCACCTTTGCTGCACCTTGATGACGGACGCGAAGACGGCTATATCGTTGACGGCAAGTGCATGGGTACCTACGTCCACGGCATCCTTGACAACGCGCCTTTTGTCGATTTCCTGCTGGAACTGTTCAAGAACAAAATCACCGAGGCAGGCAAACCGTTTGACTACGCGGCTTTCAAGGAGGAACAATATGACAAGTTGGCGGCCCATGTGCGCCAGTACGTCGATATGGAACAAATCTATCAAATCCTGACTGACCATGATTGAAGGACACGGCGACGACCTGTATCGCTATGACAATATAAAGATGAATTTCAGTTCCAACATCTACAACGGAACTGACTTAAGTGCGCTGGAGGCCTATCTATGCTCTAGGTTGGATGTTGTGCGTTCCTATCCCGAGCCCTCGGCAGCTTCGCTGGAGCGGATGATTGCACGCGACTGCGGCATCAGCCCTGACGAGGTAATGGTGACGAGTGGAGCGGTAGATGCCATCTATCTGATTGCCCAGGCCTATCGCCACGAAGGCACCTGCCACATCCTGCAACCCACGTTCAGAGAATACGAGGACGCCTGCCGCGTGTTTGGTTATCAGGAGCGTGAAGACGGCGCCCTGTGCTGGCTGTGCAACCCCAACAACCCCACGGGCGACGTACTGGCAACCGATGATGTGTTGGCCATTGCCGAGCGTCACCGCTTGCTTATCGTGGACCAGTCCTATGAGGACTATACGATGGCAGCACTGCTGCAACCTGCCGACGTTGTTGGTCATGACGATATTATCCTGCTGCACTCGATGACTAAACGCTATGCCGTGCCTGGATTGCGTTTGGGCTATGTAACAGCCTCGGCACAGGTAATCAACCGCTTGCGGGAGCAATACCGCCCATGGGCCATCAATGCCCTGTCGCTGGAGGCGGGCAAATGGCTCGTTGAGCAAGGCAAAACCGCCATCCCCGACCTGACGTCCTACTTGGCCGAGACCCAACGGCTGCGATCCCTGCTGAACGGGATTGAAGGCATTGAGACTTTGGATACACAGACCAATTTCTTCCTATGCACCATCCGTCAGGTAACGGCTGCCCAGTTGAAGGAATATCTGGCCCGTGAGCATGGCATCCTCATCCGCGACGCCTCCAATTTCACTGGCCTCACACCGCACCACTTCCGCATCGCCACGCAGTCACCCATTGAGAACGACGCCCTAGTCGCCGCCATCCGTTTCTTTCTAAAAAAACAACAATAAAACAACAAATACAAATATGGGAATTTTCGTCATCTATTGTTTTTATTGTACTTATTGTTTTCTTTTTTAATTCAGATGAACGAGACATTGTTGATTATATTGCCGCTGTTGTTGGGTTGGTTGCTGGATTTTATATTCGGTGACCCGTCACGGTTGCCGCATCCTATCGTCTGGTTCGGCAAGATGATTTCGTGGGGCGAGCATCGCCTGAATAAGGGCAGCCATCGCATGGCCAAGGGTGCCGTGATGGCGGTATGTTTCATCCTGATGGTGTTCTTTGTCGTGTGGGGACTCAAGCGGCTTGTGCCCAACATGGTTTTGTGGCTGATTTTAGACACCATCATCATTTTCTACTGCTTGGCCGGAACGACGCTCATTCGCGAGGTGCGAGAGGTGTTCTTGGCGCTGGACCGCTCGTTGGACGAGGGACGCAAGCAGGTCGCCCGCATCGTGGGGCGCGACACGTCCCAACTGTCGGCCCAGGAAGTGCGTACTGCCGCCCTCGAGACCCTTGCTGAGAACCTGAGCGATGGCGTGATAGCCCCATTGTTCTGGTTTGCGCTGTTAGGCACACAAGGTATGTTGGCCTATAAGATGGTCAATACGCTTGACTCGATGATTGGTTACCGCACCGAGCGCTATAAGGACTTCGGCTGCTGGGCCGCCCATATCGACGACGTGGCTAACTATATCCCCGCCCGACTCACGGCCCTGCTGATGGTCATTGCCTCAGGTAAATGGTCACTCTTGAAATTTGTCTGGAAAAACGGCCACAAGCATGCCAGTCCCAACAGCGGCTACCCCGAGGCCGCCCTCGCCGGCGCACTCAACTGCCGCTTTGGCGGCCCCCACTATTACTTCGGCGAACTTTTCGACAAACCCTATATTGGCGAAAATGACCGCGAACTCACCACCCAGGACATGCGCACTGCCGTCCGCATCAACCGCCTTGCCGAGGTGCTGATGCTTGTGCTTGTCCTCCTGTCGTTATTTGCACAAAGTGGAGCGCTCGGCTAGCGCCGAACACTCCATAACAACTGCAACGCATCACGGTGCAATATCTCCGAGATTAGGGTTTTACTAGTAGGCTTACCAATGTCCTGAGAGGAGGTAGTCTATGAGGGTGGTGGCATCCTCGATGGTGACGCGGCCGTCGGCATTCACGTCGGCGTTATCGTTGCCGGCGGTATTGCCGGTCAAGAGCAGATCGATAAGTTCGGTGACATCGTCGATGCTGACCTTGCCGTCATCATTGACATCGCCGGGTTGATGTTCTCGGTTGGGATAGAGCCCCACGTACATGGCTTGCCAGTCGTCGTAGGTGTACTGGAGCACGTTGAGCAAGGCAATGTCAAAGTATCCGTTTTCCACTCCATACCATCCCCAATTGACATGGACGAGCCCGTTCTCGTCATAACCGTCGAGGATGAAATTGTGTCCAGCGATGATTCCTTCAGCAATGTTGATGTTCTTAGCCGAATACAGGATCGGGTTGCCCGATGACAGCATGCCATAGATCATCTCCATCCATGTGGGCTCGTCATAGCGTGAACGGGGAATGTAATGGGCGGTGTCGTTGTAGTTGAAGTGCTTGGTGAACGCCTCTATGATGCGCGCGTCGGTTGTGCCGCCGCCTAGCGCATTCCATGTCGTCTGTGCCGCCACACCGCAATGGTAACACAACTGGGCGACCGCCTCTCCTTGCTCGCGGGTATATTCGCCCTGATAATCGTTGATCATGTTATTCCAATCATAGGTGGCCTGCTCAAAATCGACATGAAGGGTCACGTCGCCCTGGTCATACTTCACCGTTACCGATGCCTCGCCTGTTCCGTGCTTAGGAAACTTGTAGTAATACAGGTACTGGGCCATCGCCAGGGGGCCGCAGCCCACGGAATAGTGGCCCATATCAGGAGTGTAGGTGCCATAGAGGCTGAGGTCTGAGACATAAGCATCAAACGGGCACATGAATTTGAAGGGTTCCCGCTGTCCCCATGTGGTGGTCAATAACGGTTGCACCGAGGTCGGGAAACGGTTTGGGTCGGGCTTGGTAGTTTCGCGCCGAGGCTGCTGCATGAGCATGACCTTCCGGGTAGCGTTCAGCCACCAATTGAATCCTGGATTGTCGTCGGACAGGTTGAGGTTGCTGCTGGGCGAATAGGCCAGAATGGCCGGTTTGCTGTCATCGTTGGAAACGATGGCAAAACCGCCGCCTGCCTGGCGATAGAGCGCCATTCCGGGATAATAGGCCACCTGTACTAGCGGCCGCTTAGAATTGAGGACTCGGCTTGCAGCCGAACGCATCTGGACATCGGTCCTGATGCCAGCCAATGCTGATGCTGCCGTCATGACAGCCAGCACAACGATAAGATACTTGAGAGGTTTCATAAGTAAAAAAAGCAATAAAAAAAGCAATAAAAAAACATGAATGATAATCATATACAAATTCCGGGTACAAATATAGGTTGTTTTTTAATGAATAGATAAAAATAGTGAATTTTTTTTCATGGGTGCCTCGAAAAAATGAAAAACTTCCTTAGGTGAATGGAAGTTTTTTTCTCTTTTTTCTCCCTTATATATAAAGAGAAAAAGGATAAAAAAGATATAGATATCTATATATATATTATCCTTGTGTTATCGCAAGTATTAACACAAGGAGTTATTAATTATTTACTGTTGCAGGAAAAAGAGTGAGTGAATTTCTTTCTTTTCTCCTTTTATCCTTTTTTCCCGTGTGCGTGTGTTTTATCCTGAAAATGCGGATGCCACGACAAAGGCTTGTGTCCGCATGGCACACGTGCGGGAAAAAAGGATAAAGAAGATAAAATTGAATGTCACTCGCCTAGGGTATGAAAAAAACTTTACTCTTTTTTTATTGTGATATCTAGACCAACCAGCCTATTTGTCAGAATGTCTTTGTACGTAGCTTCAAAGATAGATGCTGTTCGCTGCCCACTTTGTATCGACAGACCTTCAAAGCCCCATCCATTCTCTATTCCAAAATTAAAATCATATGTCGCAATATGGTCATCAGCATTTGGCCTGTCGTACTCCATCACTTTAACGATTAATCTAATTCTACTCCATCCTTGCAAAACATCTGAAGTATAGAATACATTACTGTTTGCGGGATGATCAGGTGTCACAGCATCGCCTTCATAGATAATATTATAGTCAGTATTACCATGTAATCTTGTTTTTGGCCATCGCTCATTATTTACAATAATTCTATTATCCTGTATCATCTTCACCACAATGTACAATTCCATTGTGCTATTTCCCACCCACTCATATAAGGGAGCTCTTTGTTTGATTCGTTGTAAAACATAGGATAATCTAGTAAACCCTTTTACTTTACCATTAGGATATCGGACAATCACACCACCTGAATAATTCTGATATGAGATGCCACTTGATAGAGTCACTATAGAGCCTATCGGGTTATTAAATTGGCCTTTATGTCCTCTATAGTATTTATCAATAGCTGTACTTATGAACGAAATGGGTGGAGTTCCAAAAGCAGGGAAGTCACTATTTTCAGGATAGCACATGTCATTCTGATAATGACGCGTAGTGATGTTTGTACTTGGATCCGTTTTTTCATGTATCTGCTGAGATGTGAAATTGCATAAATCTTGTAATGTTACATAGCCTTTGTCAGATCTATCGGCCCACCAGCCCTCATAACCGTTATTGGGGCCAAGGCACCAATAGACTAATTTAGCTCCGTCACGCCAGAGTTTTGTAAAATCATTACCCTCAGTGCTATTACCCCATGCACTTTCATCAGCATGACAAGCAGCAATGACCTGATACTTATCAGCGCGAAATTCGCCACTTCTTAGACGCGGATCTCTTTTTGGTGCTGCAAAAGCAGAAATAATCGCTTTATTCATGTCTTCGGATGTACTCGAGTTAACAGTCTTCAGACTTCTTAGTTTGGATTGTGTAGGAGTGATACTTGCACCCGAATGGCAAGATTCTATCATCAGAACAAATGTTCCATTTATAGTATCAAGTATATTCTTTAGTGTAGAAAAATCAACTCGTATTGTTTCTTCCCCACTCAAAACCATATAGAGACCGTTCTCATTGCCATGGCAATTGATATAGATATAACTGATGCAGTTTTCATCATTACTCTTAAATACGTCTTTAATCGTATCTTTTAAATGGTCAAAAGTTGTATCAATGAGTATGTGTGGAGTAATCTTATGGTTTCTGAACATTTCAGATATAAGTTCTCTGTTTTTTGCCCTACGCAAGTATTCATCTTGCAAATCTACACGCTTTTCATTGCTCATTGACGACGTAATCTTATCAGACGCAGTGATAATAAGTCCTTGTTTCTCGTTCATAATCAATTGTTTTTGTGCCTATCAGAATGGTTCAAGAAAGACTCTAATGAACTCATTCAACAGGAGAAGTTAATAAAAATGAAAAAACACAATAAATAATGTCACAAAGATACGAAAAATCTGATATAAACAACATTTCCCTTAGAAATATTTTGTGACACTTGATGAGTTTATGAAAAGCAGGCTTATTGCTGAGGAGTGAACCCCTAAACTGCGAGCATCGCGAGCATCAATGCGTATGCCCCTTTAACTTTTAACTTTTAACCTGCTCTCATCGCGAGCATGTGAAAGCGGATGCCCCTCTAAACTCTATACTTTAACCTCTAAACTGCGAGCATCGCGAGCATTAAACTCTAACCTGCTCGCATCGCGAGCCTCAGAAGTACTTGGTGATGTGGGCGGTGTCGAAGTTGTTGAGTTCGTTGATCATGCGGACTGACGAGTCGATGATGGGGAAGGCGCAAAGGGCGCCGGTGCCTTCGCCCAGGCGCAGGCCCAGGTTGAGGATGGGCTTGGCATGGACGATGTCGAGCATGCGGCGGTGGCCGCTCTCGTCACCGCAGTGGGTGAAAATCATATAATCCTGGGCTGCGGGGTAGAGTTGGATGGCCGCGATTGCACAAGCCGTCATGATAAAGCCGTCAACCAGTACGACGAGATGTTTTTCGGCGCCACGCAGCATCGCCCCGATAGCTGTTACCATCTCAAAACCGCCAAAGTAGCGGATGGCGTTTTCAATCGTGTGTTCCATCGTCTCGTGGTAATGTTGCAATGCTTGGGCAAGGATTTCGCGCTTGTGCTGGATGCCGGGGTTGTCAAGGCCCGCTCCCGCACCGATGCATTCGTCGAGCGGGATGTTGCCGAACAAGCTCATCCAGATGCTTGATGGTGAGGTGTTTGCGATACCCATTTCGCCAATGCACAGCACCTGGCAACCCTCGGCGATGCAGTCATCCGCGAGGTCGCACCCGACTTGGATGGCGCGGTCAAATTCCTCCTGGCTCATGGCAGGCTCATGCAGGAAATTGCGGGTGCCACGGGCTATTTTACGATCGATGATGCCCTCGACATTCGTCAGGTCATAATCCACGCCAGTGTCCACGATGCGCAACTTGAAACCATGTTGGCGGCAGAACATGTTCACGCCGCCACCGCCGCGGGTGAAGTTGATCATCTGCTGCCAGGTGACCTCGCGTGGCGACACGCTCACGCCCTCGCGCTCGATGCCGTGGTCGCCGCCCAGCAACAGGTGGCAGGGATGGTTGAGGCTAGGCGTCAGGGTCTGCTGGATAAGGGAAATCTGCAAGGCCAGTTCCTCGAGGCGGCCCAGTGAGCCTTTGGGTTTGTTCAGGTGGTCGATTTTTTGCTGGATGCTCTGTTCCAGCGACTTGTCGGTGTGTTGTATATTGAATTGCTTCATTTTGTAATCATTAGTTTAAGTTTCTAGATATTCTAGATATTCTAGAACAGTTAACTCTTCACTGTTACCGGGATTCCCGAGACCATAAGGATGACTTCGTCGGCACGGCTGGCGATGTACTGGTTCATCCAGCCTTGAAGGTCGGTGAATCGCCGTTGCACGGCATCCACACTCACGCCGCCGCTTCCGATTTCGTTGGTCACGAAGATGAAGGTGGCATCTTGGGCCGTGAAGCGGTCAAATTCCTCTTTGGCAGTTGCTAAGACCTGTTGTGTGTCTTGATCTTGCGCCTCAAAGAAGAAATTGGTCAGCCACAGCGTCACGCAGTCAATCACGGCCACGCGTCCCGTCAGGTTGTGTCGGCTCAGGTATTTCTCTTCTTCGATGTTGGTCCACTGCGGGCCACGACGCTCCTGATGGCGACGCACGCGCTCACGGAACTCCTCGTCCCAAACGTGTGCCGTGGCCACATACACGGGATTGTCGGCAAGGCTTAATGCCAATTCCTCGGCTTGTCTGCTCTTGCCTGACCGTTGTCCTCCAGTGATTAATATGATTTTTCTCATGTCAGTTTCTTATTATGATAAACTCCCCGTAATCGGGCAGGTTGCTCCATGCATTGTCCCACGAATACAGTCCGGCGTAGAGGCCCGCGCTGATGAGCACACCGGCATGGGCAAAGATGGCCACCCGCTGGTAAGGCTTGCCCTTGAGCTCGTCAAGGAACGCCGCCACGCGCGTGTACTGTTGCTGGAAGCTCTCGCCGCCTGTTGTGGGTTGGTGGATGTAATCGTCGTACCACTCCTGCAGGTGAGGGTCTTTGATCTTATCATACAGTTGCATTTCCCATTCGCCCATGTCCATCTCCAGCAGGCGCTCGTCGGTCTCGGCATCGGGGTAACCGCAGTAGGCCGCGAGTTTGCGGGCCCGTGTCAACGGCGACGAGAACACCTTGTCAAAAGGCAGGAACTGTTCAAGCGACTGGCGGGTCTCCTCGGCTTCTTGCTCAAAGGTGTCGCGCACGGGCACATCGGTCTGTCCGTAACACGTCCCCTTGGGGACATCGACGCTCGTATGTCTAATCAAAACAATTTCCATTTTAGGCTTTAGGTCTTAGGCTTTAGGCGTTAGATAATTGTTGTGAGCAGGCAATGAGATATACAGCCAGCTCGACAAGTAGGCACACGGCACCGCAGCAGTCGCCCGTGTAGCCGCGGATTTTGCGCAGCATGAGCAGATACAGGAAATACATCACCAGGGCGGGAAAGGCAATCACCAGATACCAGTTGGCATCTAGCAGGCCGAACAAAAATGCCATCGGCAGCAGGCCCTGAACCGTTAGGCTCAAGCCAGCGGCGAGCGAGGGTTTGCGGTAAACGGTCTTGTTCTTTGCCTCTTCTTCGCGGCGGGCGTAAGGAAGCATATTGACCAGTTGGCTCGTGACCATCTTGGAGAACGGGTCAGCCCCCAGGATGGCGAGTGCCGCCACAGTCACGGGCATACTGTAGAGCGCAGTGCCCAGCAGCAGCATGTAGATGATGAGTCCCAGCACACCGTATGTGCCGATGTGCGAATCCTTCATGATGGCAAGGATGCGCTCGCGGTCGCCACCGCCGCCAAAGCCGTCCATGAAGTCGGCCAGCCCGTCCTCATGCAATGCTCCGGTAATCAGCAACCGCACGGCTATCGCGGCAATCACGGCCACGGCATGAGGCAACACCATGCTGCCAAAGTAGAGCGTCGCGGCCATCGCGCCACCCGTGAGCCAGCCCGTCAACGGCCAATATTCAACGACCGTCTTGTAACTTGCTTGCGGGGGCTGATAGGCACGCCAAAAAGGCAAACGTGTGAAGAAAATCAACGCCGCCCAGATGTTGTCATACCACCTTGTTTTTACTGCTGTTTCTTCCATAGCGCAAAGGTACAAAGAAGTTTCTAGTTTCTAGTCCCTGGTCCCTAGTTTTTTTAGTGGTTTTCGTGCGGTTTGCTCATTAAAAAGTAGTACCTTTGTAGCATAAATCAGAGGAATAAAAGAATGAAGAAATTTTTAGGAATTATTGCAGTTTTGGTGCTGCTTTGCGCCTGCTCTTCACAGGGCGGCAAGCAGTTGAAGTCGGGCACCGATTCGATGGAAGAAGTGACCGTGAAGTATGCCACAGGGTTTAGTGTTCGTGATTCGGCCGACATAAGGCTGGTTGACGTGGGTAAAAAAGACCATTTTGCTCTGGTGCATGATGCCCAGGCTGTGGTTCCTGAGAGCTATGTCAAGGTCAAGGTGCCCATCGAGCGCACCATCTGCATGACCTCGCTGCAACTGTCAAATTTCACCATTCTCGATGCCCATCACGTGGTCAAGGGCATCACCGGCACCAAGAACCTCTTTAATGAAGATATCAAGGCGCGCGTGAAGGACGGACGCATTGTCAAGATCGGCATGGAAGGCGAGTTTGACCCCGAGGTGGTCATGGCCGCCAATCCTGACGTTATCTTTATTTCGCCGTCCAAGCGCGGTGGCTATGACGCCATCAAGGAAATCGGCATCACGCTGGTGCCTCACCTGGGCTATAAGGAACTCGACCCGCTGGGACAGGCCGAGTGGATCAAGTTCATCGGCATGTTCATTGGCAAGGAGAAAGAGGCCGCCGAGATTTTTGCCGGCATCGAGAGCCGCTACAACGAGTTGAAAGAGAAGGCTGCCAAGGTTGAGCAGCGTCCCACCATCACCAGCGGCGAGATGCATTACGGCAATTGGCATGCTGTGGGTGGCAAGAACTACCTGGCGCAGATTTTCCGTGATGCCGGCGCCGACTATGTCATCAACGATGATGAGACCTCGGGCGAGGACCTGGAGTTTGAGAAGATGTATGCCCTGTCGGCCAACGCCGACTACTGGCGCATCCTCAACAGCTACCAGGGCGATTTCTCTTACGAGGCGCTGAAGGCCAGTGAACCCCGCAACGAGATGTTCAAGGCCTTCAAGGAGAAAAAGGTCATCTACTGCAACATGAAGCAGACACCCTATTACGAGATTGCTCCAGTCAAGCCCGACGTGCTCCTGAAGGACTTTGTCGCCATTTTCCATCCCGAACTGGTCGAGAAAGACTACCAACCCACCTTCTACCGCTTGCTGCAATAATAGTGAGAAGTTCAAGAAATCTAGAAACTCTAGAATATCTAGATAATCTAGAAACTAAGGACTAGAAACTAAAGAAAAATGAGACGCACGCTGCCTTTGATGTTGGCCCTTGTAGTGGTAATCGTCGTGATGGTGATTGCCAACCTGTTCATCGGTTCTATTGAGATACCGGTGGGCGACATATGCCGTATCCTTATCGGGCAGGACAGCGAGTCCGAGATCTGGACCAATATCATCCTCAGTTCCCGCTTGCCGCAGGTGCTCACCGCGATTGTGGCGGGTGCGGGCCTTGCCGTGAGCGGCCTGATGATGCAGACCATCTTTCACAACCCGCTGGCGGGACCGTCCATTTTGGGTATCTCCAACGGTGCCAGCTTGGGTGTGGCCTTCGTCGTGCTGCTGTCGGGACAGCTGGGTGGAGTGGCACTGAGTTCGTTGGGCTACCTGGGTGACGCGGCTGTCTCGGTTGCTGCCATCATCGGTGCCATCGCCGTGATGATGCTGATCGTGTGGATTTCGGGCAAGGTTCGTGGCAATGTCACCTTGCTGATTATCGGCGTGATGATTGGTTACCTGGCCACCGCCATCATCGGCGTGCTCAAGTTCCTCAGTCCCGAGGAAGATGTCAAAGCCTTTGTAGTGTGGGGACTCGGTTCGTTCTCTCGTGTGTCGGGTGACCAAATGATACTCTTCGTCGTGCTCATGTGTATCCTGTTGCCCTTGAGTTTCCTCTTGGTAAAACCCTTGAATGCCATGCTGCTGGGTGACCGTTATGCCGCCAACCTGGGCGTCAATGTCAAGCGCGCCCGCACTTGGATTATCATCTGCTCAGGCACGCTCGTCGCTATCGTCACCGCCTATTGCGGCCCCATCATGTTCATCGGTATGGCCGTGCCCCATCTGGCACGAGGTATCTTCCGCACCAGCGACCACTGGAAACTGATGCCCGCCACCGCCCTGTGTGGCGCAGCCCTGGCGTTAATCTGTAATCTGATTGCCCGTGCTCCCGGGTTCGAGGGGGCCATGCCTGTCAACAGCGTCACCGCCCTTATCGGCGCCCCAATCATCATTTACGTCCTCTACCGCCGCCGCAAGACCTCCTACGAGTAATAAATCTTTCCATTATCATCAATTAAGAGGATAATGAGATTGCCGTTGGGGAGTAGGGGAGTACAATAACGGGTACAGTGGTTGATGACGACCGTCGCAAAATCTTGTAGTTTTTCTTGAGGTATCCTATCCCACAGTTCGCGGGCGAGGGTAAGGTCGCTGATGTCGATGCCGATTCCCGCCTCGTGGAGCATAGTTGACACGAAATCTTTGTCCATCGTGGTGTGGCGGCTGTGGGTGTCGAGGTTGCCCGCTGCGAGTTTTACCGCCTTGCCCAGCATCACGCCCATAGTGACTTTAGGGATGTTTAATTCATTGGCGATGGTCAACGTCTCCCCGATATAATTTCCATATTCCACAAAGGCCTGCTGCGGCAGGTCGGGGTATTGCGCTTTAACAAAGCGCTCGCTCTTGCCGCCGCTGTTGATGACCACGCGGTCGCTGCCCGAGGCCTTAGCCACCTGCATGCACTTGCGGATGCTGGCCACAAAAGCCTCCTCGCTGAAGGGTTTTACAATACCCGAAACGCCGATAATGCTGATGCCGCCCTCGATGCCCAGGCGCGGATTGAAGGTGCGGTGGGCAATCTCGGTACCTTGAGGCACGCTGATGGTGATGCGCACATTCTCATGGATATTGTCGCGCATCATCTGGCGCGGCGCCTTGTTGATGGCTGGCTCGCCAGGAGGGAAGTCGAAGCCTGGCACAGTGAATCTGCCTACGCCCTCGCCGCCGAGTATCTCGAAATGGTCACAGGGCTCAACTTGAGCGCGTATCTCGAGGCCGTTGGTCACATCGGGGTCATCGCCAGCCTCCTTGAATACGGCAGCAAAGCCGTCACCATAGGTGACTTCGACATCAATCGTCTCACCATTGGGTAGAGTCACTGGCACGCTTGCAGGTGTTTCACCCGTTTTCATGCGTATTGTGGCAGCAATGGCCGCAGCTGTGGCGCAGGTGCCCGTGGTAAGGCCGCTATGCAGGGGATAGAACTCAGGCAACAGCTTCTCCACCGCACGGCGCAGGCCGTGAGGGCCATTGACGTGCTGAACGGTTACACCATCTGCAGTGGGATATTCTGGCCGTTCAACAACAAAGACTTGGATTCCGGCTTGTCGTGCAGCAAGGACTTTTTCGTCGAAGCCGCCGCTCGTTCCGCTCTCCTTGGTGATGATGGCTTGGGGCTGCAGTTGCTCAATCAGCGATGCAGTGTCGTCTTTCTCATAGTAAACGAGGCGGTCGGTGGGGAATCCGGCCTTTTGCGCCCCGGCCAACGATTCTTCGCGGTTCAGAATGCGGAACCAGCATTCGTTGTTATTCCAAAAATCGCGCAGTTTCGCAATGGTATTGACGCCGGTGAGTGCCAGCAGACGATGAACGCCATGGGCCTTTAGTTGTCCGATGGCATCATCATAGTCCTGGCACCAGACGATATCCTCGTCGTGTGGCGGATAGATGCGGTCGTAGCGGATGACGGACACTCCGATATGCCCTGCAAGGTCAACGACATTGCTGTGCAGATTCACGGCGAACGGATGGGCAGCGTCAACGATCAGGCGGATATCGTGTTCATGGCAGAAAGTGACCATCTCGGGCACCTGCATCGCCCCAGTGACGTGGTGGCCGTGCGCGAGTTGGATATCCTGCAGGTCGCCTCTGGTGGAATACCAATAGGAGGCACCCGATTCATCGAGCACCTTGGCCGCCACGCGGCCCTCAGTCGTTCCACCAAATACGAGAATCATAGTTCTTAGTTTTTAGTTCTTAGTCTTTAGTTGTTAGTTTCTAAAAGTGTCCGGATGGCAACTAGAAACTAGGGACTAAGGACTAGGGACTATTTTTCGCCCTTTCTAAAAAGATGTGTGAAATGTTTGTTATAGAGTTCTGACAAGCCCTTGCGGTTGTCGATGGCCTCGCCCACGACGAGCATTGTGGTGAGGGTGAGGTTATTGTCGTGGACAATCTTGGCCAGGTCTTTCAGCACGCCGCGATAGATGCGCTGGTCGGGCCAGGTGAGGTGATAACAGGCGGCAACAGGCGTGTCCTCGGGATACTCCGTGAGCAGTTCCCGCTGCACGTCATCCACGATGGCGGCACTCAAGAAGATGCACATCGTGCTCTGGCTCTTGGCCAGCAGGTGCAGCTGCTCTTTCTCGGGCATGGGAGTGCGGCCCTCGCCACGGGTGAGGATGATGGTCTGGGTCCGCTCGGGGATGGTAAACTGGCTCCTCAGTTCGGCTGCTGCAGCGAGGAACGACGAGATGCCTGGCGTGATGTGGTAGCGCATCCCATGCTGGTCAAAGAATGCCATCTGCTCCTGTATCGCGCCGAAGATGCACGGGTCGCCCGTGTGCAGGCGCACGATAAAGCGTCCCTTGTCATAGAAATCCTTCATCAGCTCGCATTGCTCCTCCAGGTTCATGCCCGCCGAACTGCGCACCACGGCACCTGGTTTGGCACACAAGGTCAACTCGCGAGGCACGAGAGAACCGGCGTACAGGATGAGGTCGGCTCGTTCCAGCATCTTGCGGCCGCGCACCGACACCAAATCGGGATCGCCGGGGCCAGCGCCCACAATCTCGATATGACCTTGCTGGTCGCGAAGGTGCTTGTAATCGATGGCCAGCGCCACCGTGAAATTCTTGACTTTGATTTTGGGGACAATCAGTTTGCCGTGATTGGAGCCAAGGATGGCAGCGGCCTCGCACACGCTGGGTGTGCCCACGTGTTTGGCAACCGTTTCACTCGGGTTAGGCACTTCGATGGCAGTCAACTGCTCGGCCGTGAAGAATTCCACCGTTTCGTTATACCCTTCTTTTAGAAGCTCTACAAACGGCTCATCGGCCTTGACGTCTATCGTGCAGTAGCGGCACGCACAAGGTAGGATGCCCCATTGGGCCAAGGCCTCGTCCATCTGGTCATAGATGAACTTGTAATCGTCGGGGTGATGAGCCAAGCCGAAGCCGATGGTTCCCACCATGGGCACAAAGTGCAGCGATAACATGCCATCAGGCGCATAGCGGCGGTAAGGCGTCACCATGATGAGGAGTTTGTATCTCTTGGGGTCGGCCTCGTTCAGGTCATTAATGATGGTGACGTGGTCGGGAAGGGTCTTCTCGAGATAATCGGTACCCTCGTCACGCACCTCCATGAACAAAGCCGTCGGCTTGCGGTTGACAAAGGCGAAGATGCAGGCGTTCATGTCGTCCTCGCTGGCGATGGGCCAGTTGAAGCGTTCTTCCAACGTGTCGAGAGCCCACAATCCCGCATTGTCGCTCTGGGTCGTGATAACAGAATCGGCACCCAAAGCCGATGCCACACGACGGGTCAGATCGTTGGCGCCACCCACATGGCCGGACAATACCGACACGGCATGGAGGCCCATGCTATCGACGCAGATAACGGCGGGGTCTTCATGTTTATCTTCGATTAAAGGTGCTATCGTGCGCACACAGATGCCCATAGCGCCAATAAAGATGAAGGCATCAAACTCCTTCCATCGCTTGGCGACCTCGGCACGTTTGATGACTGAGGCCTGGAACTCTTGCTGCAGCGTGTCGGCGATTTGGCGACCTTCCTCGCTAACGGGAATTACGGCTATCTTTTGCATTGTATTCAGTTTTTAGTTTCAAGTTGTAAGTTTTAAGTAAAAACACCTTTGCCTCGCTGTATCTCAGGCGATAATAATCATACTAAAAACTTAAAACGAACGACTTTGAACTATTTTTTGCATTTGAGTATTACTATCGGGTTATTGTCGTTCAGGATGATGCGTGTGGGCGGCTCTTGTGTCAGTCCCAGCTCGGCACACGCCTCGTTAAATAGTTGGTGGCTGTCGGTATGCACCATGGGCGAGGTGACACTGTTCATCACGATGCAGCCGTCATCGGCCAGGACGGTCAGCACACGCGCCATGATTTCCTTGAGGTGACCGCCATGGCCACCGATGAATACGGCATCGGGGCGGGGTAGGGTACTGATGTCAGTTTCAAGAAAGTCACCGATGTGCCAGTTAATGCCCGGAGCACCGAAGCGCCGGCTGTTTTCCTGCATCAGGGTTTCGCACTCGGGCCTGACCTCGAAGGCATCGATGTGCAGGTGCGGGAACTGCAGCCTTGCCTCGATGGACACGCTACCCGTGCAGAAGCCGATGTCCCACAGGACGCTCTTCTGCGGCAATTCCAGCGCTTGAAGAGTGAGAAGGCGGATAGGCGCCTTGGTAATCATCTTCTCGCGGCCGTCGAGCAGGTCAAATTCACTATCTGGGATGCCGAAGTATTGTGGCCTGGGGTCATTGCCAACCAGGATGAGGCAGTTAGGATAGTCAAATGTTTGCTCGCTGGCCTGCTCGAGTGTCCAGGTCGAAATGCGCTCCTCTTTGGGGTTGCCCAGGTGTTCGCCAACATGCATCTCATAGCCGTTGTAGCCATAGTCCAGCATGCGCTGGGCGATAGCGGCGGGTGTGTGCTCGTGGTCGGTGAGTACGCCGATTTTGCCGGCCCGCTCGATGAGTGCCCGGTCAAATTCGGGCCATGGACGTCCCGTCAACGAGACGATGCGCATATCATTATACGGCATCACCAGGCGGTGGGACAACAACTGCAGGGAGTTGAACGACGGGAACAGGATGATTTCGGCATCGGGCACTTTGCGCTTGATGGTGTTGGCAAAGCCGAAGAACAACGGGTCACCACTGGCAAACACAATCACCTCGTCGTGGTATTGCTCGAAAACCGCATCCAGCGGTGTAGTGATTTCAATCCACTCGGCCCCTACAGGCAGATACGGTGCGACAAGTCCATAATGGCGCTTGCCGCCCGAGAAAACGCGCCCTTTGCAGATAAGACTGATGACCTCCGGGGGCAAATAGGGCCGAGGTGCGTCACTGATACCTATAACGTAAAATTTCATATTGATTTCTTGATTAATTCAAACAACTGCTTTTAGTCAAACAACATGAACAACATGAAACAACAATAACAATGAATAAAAACATTGATGTTGTTTTGGTTATTCATCGTTGTTCTGGTTGTTTGGTTTGTTGTCATAAATCGCGTCCGGGTTTTAGTTGTGCGGCATCGTCAAATGTCAAAATGGCGTTGCACAGGGTCGCAGCCAGGTTGCTGCCGCCCTTGCGGCCCTCGACGATGATTTTGGGGATGTCCTTGAATGGTTTGACCATGTGTTTGGACTCGCGCACGTGCACGAAGCCCACAGGAGCGGCAATGATTCCGGCGGGATGGGCCATGCCTTTGCGGATGAGGTCACAGAGTTCCATCAACGCCGTTGGTGCGTTGCCAAAGGCAAACAGTGCATCGGGATGCTCCTCAACCGCCAAGCGGATGCCTGCCTGTGTGCGGGTGATGCCTTGAGCCGTGGCCATCTCGGCGACACGCGGGTCGCTCAGGTAACATTTTGCCTCCATGCCCAATCGTGCCAGCGCGCCCTTGCGGATGCCGCTGGTCACCATCGTCACATCTGTCACGATGGTTTTGATTTCACCGTTTGAGACTTTATTGTAGAGCGTTTCCACTGCATGATTATCAGTATAGAGGATGCGCTCCATCTCAAAGTCGGCTGTCGTATGGATAGCGTGCAAGAGTGCCCACTTGTGGTCAAGAGGGATGTCCCGATTACGCAACTCGCTCTCGATAGTTCTAAAGGACTCTATCATGATTTGCTGGCCAGGTTTAACGCCTTCATTGCCACGCTCGCGGTAATAGCCGCGCGGGGTGATAATGAGGCTCACCTCCTCCCCGGCCTGGGGGGAGGTGCCCGAAAGGGCGGAGGAGGGGGAGAAGATATAGGATTGGGAATTGCCGATGAGAATGACGGTGAACATGTCCACTTCCTCGGGGTCAAACTCGGCAAGAGTTGTGACTTTGATTTCCTGCTCATCGCGGCCGGCCTGACGGACATAGCCCACGGGCGTTTCGGGTGAGCGTTGCTGCAGGAACAGTTCTACCAAGCGGTACAGTTGCCAGTAGCGGCCATTGGACTTGGGATTATAGACGGCAGTGACAAAATCGCCCACGGCGGCAGCTTTGATGCGGCGCTCGATGACCTCCCATGGGGTCATCAGGTCGCTGAGCGAGATGATGCACAGGTCATGGCCGATGGGCGCGCCGAGTAGCGAAGCGGCTTTCTGGAAGGCCGAGATGCCGGGCAGTGACTCAATCTCCACGTCAGAACCACGTTCGCGTTTCATCTCATAGACGAGCGGTGTCATGCCGTAGATGCCTGCGTCGCCCGATGAGATAACCACGACCGTCTTGCCCTGTTCGGCCAGTTCAAAGGCCTGCTCGGCGCGCTCGCGTTCCTTCTTCATGCCCGTGTCGATGCACTCGCAGCCATCCTGCACATATTCCTGGATGAACTGGAAATAGTACTTATAGCCCACAATGGCGTCTGCCGTACGCACTGCGTCGAGTACGGCGGGAGTGATGTCTTCTTTACTGCCAGGCCCGATGCCTGCTACTATAATCTTACCCATAATGACTGCAAAGATAGTGAAAACCGAGCGGAAAACAAAATATATTTTTTATCTCAAGGCGCAGCCTATTTTGCCCGAGCACAATGAGTGAAAAAAACGTTTTTTTCATCTTCCAAAACATATAGTTCTGCAGGTTGCCGCTGGAGTTGTTGACCCACGGCAAAGCGGTGTAGTCCTCCGTCCTGCCCTAGAGCTGCGCCGGAGAGGCGTAGGAGACTTCTTCCCCGGGGCGTGGCTGGGCCCCGCCGCCGGTAGGCGAATTGTCGGGATAGATGCTGGGCCACTTGCCCAGGTCCAGCTCGTCGATGTGGGTCTGCATAAATTTGGCTGCGCCTTAGCAATGCTTAAGTAAACTTAGCATTGCTTTCGGCTTGCACATATTTTCATCGAAGCGTGGGAAGAAGTTCTGGTAACTGCGCTTCTCCAGGAACTGCACCTTGACTGATTCCTGCGTGATGCCGGTGATCACGACGGCACCTCGCTTGAAGAAGTTGGTGTCCTGCAGCACGGCATCGAAAAAAATGTCGCCCGTGTCCACGTCCTTGCGGGTGATCATGCCAAAGATGGCGATGTTCTGCGGACAGTCCGCCAGCGGCAGTTCTATCTCCATGCTGTAGTCGTCGGCATCGGTGAAGATGCGGTTCTCCGAAAATTTGTGAAAGCCGAATGCAAAGCAAAGCATGCTTTAACTTTGCTGAGGCGCCGCCAAATTTATACATACATACTCTATCGAGGACCCCTTCTTCAGCGCTGCCTGTTTTCCGTTTATCGTCAGTATCATAAAGAATTGCGGTTGATTTGCCACAAAGGTAAATCAACCGCGTATGACGGGAAAAGACGTACCGATTGGTTATCTTATTTACTGAACCTTTTCATTGAAAGAATCGAAGTAACCATCCTTCTAAACCATAAGGCTCAACTATGTATTTTCCAACTAATACTATCCCAATGATGCCCAGCATCATAATTAAGAAAATAAGAACATAAGCTAATGGTTTTGAAACATTATCATATTTTTTTATCGAAGTGCAACTCTCTTTTCTTGGAGCTTTAAGATACGAATAAAACCAACAAATCACTAAATATAATAATCCAACGATTTTGTTTAATTCTGAATTAATTAAAGCTACACAAAAGCACACTAATGGAAAGAAGATGGCTACTCTTACCATTGCCACACACAATACTGATAAGTAATAAGCCTCAGAATCACTTTCCCCAGAGCGCTTATATACTGAATACATGATATGAAATATTGTTGTCATCATATGATTTTCACACATTCACTTTAATCACAGCAAAGGTAGCGAAAATTTCGCTAAACACTTCATTTTCTCTTAGATTTCGGTGATTTATTATTCATGAGGCGCTGGTACTCGCCCCGAATTATATAATTTTGGAAAAGTTGTTCAGCCAATTGGACCTTGAAAAGAGATACAAGGACGCAATTTTTTAGTCTTGTTATCTCATACCTATTGCCTTTCAAGTGCATAACCATCATCACGTCCCCAATCCCAATCAAGTATAAATGTCTTAAAGTGATGATTCATTAAATGCAAACCATCTATATTCATTAGATGCTCCTCCTTGATAACTTGTCCTGTTGAATCATGGGTCTGATATTCAAGGTAGAGATTCCAACAACATTCTGGTGACAAGGGTTTTTCTATGCGCCATTTACCTGATAATACCAACGTGCTATCAGAGTTTCGATTAATCGTTCTTGATACACGGGGTTTTATCACTTCTATAAAAGTCATGTCCTCATGAAGTGATAAAGATATGGAGTCGCCTGTGTTCTCGTGCCAATCACCAAATAAATC